>CAYUOD010000110.1:0-7307 GCA_964446225.1 uncultured Acidimicrobiales bacterium
CCAAGCTCACCAGACTCGTCGAGTGTGGGGATCTGGAGCAGGCCGTTCTCAAGGACAGAGTCCACATCCGGATCGAGGTTGAGTTGGGCGAAGTCCTGAGTGATCTGCTCCCAACAGGCGAGGCCCTGGTCGGGCACCGAGCGAGCTGCGTCTTGTGCGAAATCTGTTGACCCACTCATCGCCTCAGTGGTCGGCGCCACGGCTTCATCTGCCATCCCGACGCTGCCTGCCGCGGCCATTGAGTCACTTTCCTCGGCTCCGTCGTCACTGCCTCCAGCGTCAAAGGATTCTGCATCTGCGCTCAGGCTTGCGGCATCCTCGCCTGGGGCGGTCGTGGCAGCCGGCGCAACTGTATCGACTGCAGCATCTGCGCTTTCGTTCTCACTGGAGCTGCCGCCGAAGTTGGTCCCCACCAAATTGAACACGAAGAGCATTACGACCAGGCTGGCTGCAATACCTCCGACCATTGCTGCCCCGGAGCGCATTTGCTGTGCGAGTGGGCTGCGCAGAGGTACGACGTTCTGCGGCAGTTCCTGAGGTCCCGCGGTAGGCGCAACGGCACCCGGAACCCCCTTCGGTTCAAAGCTGGCGACTGCGGCGGCGATCATGGATTCCCGCTGGTCAGTGGGTACGCGGGGGAGCATTGCTGATACTGCGTCGGCTGCTATACGCAGCTCGGCGAGGCGATCTTCGGCGCCAGGAGTCTGGGCAATGCGCGCGAGCTCGCCGTCGGTGGCGTTACCGTCAAGGGCGGTACTGAGGAGTTCGTCGAGTGTTTCGTCGTTCATGGCTGCCCCATATGACGTGCGTTTGGGGGGTCCTGGTTCCCGCCAATTTGTGCTGCTAGTGCAGCGCGCCCTCTACTTATCCGGCTTCTTACCGTGCCTGGCTTGATTTCGAGCACTTCGGCGATCTCTGCGTAGTCGAGGTCGCACAGGTCCCGCAGCACCACCGGCACCCGAAACTCCTCGGGTACGCGTGCCAGCGCATCGTCAATGTCGAGTCGGGCATTGACCATAGATTCAGGACTCGGCGTGCTCGTCAACGGTGCCTGCCCGGCCTGCTCATCAGGCAGGGGAATAGAGGGTCGGCGTTTCTTGCGCCGTAACTCGTCAAGGCACGCATTGGTCACCACGCGGTAGGACCAGGTGGTGAACTTGGCTCGCCCGTCGAAGTTCTCGAGACCTCGAACGATGGCCATGAGTGCCTCCTGGGTGGCGTCCATAGCGTCCGCGTCCTGGCTGGTGATGCGTCGACAGATGGCGTAAATACGGTCATAGTGACGCTCTAGCAGTGTGTTGAGGCTGTCCTTGTCGCCATTCTGGGCGGCCTGGATGAGCTCCTCGTCGGGCGCGTGCACGTGGGGGCGTCTACTTTGACCCGTCACGGAGCTGCATGATCACGCCCATCGTGCCTGGTCCACCATGGGCACCAATGACGGCACCGACATCACCGACCATGATGTCACCCGAGTGGATCTCCTTGAGGTCGGCGAGGAATCCGTCGAGGTCAGCGCAGTCAGCCTGCATCACTGACAAGCGTTCGATGTTGGAGCCCTGCTTCTTGACGATGTCAACGAGGTACTTGAGCGAGCGGCTCCGAGTGCGTTGTTTGCCGGGTGACTCTACGACGCCATTGCGGATCTCAATGATGGGTTTGATCGACAACAAGGCACCCAGCGTTGCCTGAGCGGCTCCGATACGGCCACCCTTTTTTAGATGCTCAAGCGTGTTGAGGGCACCCCAGACCTGGGTGCGGCCGACCAGATCCTCTCCCAGGGCACTTACCGCTGCAAGATCCTCGCCGTTGGCGGCACTCTCAGCACACTGCAGTGCCATTGAGCCGAGTCCGACAGTGATGGACTTGGAGTCAATGATCGTGATATCGATCTTGTCACCGACAGCCTCCTTTGCCACCTTTGCAGCTTCGATCGTGGCAGACAGTCCGGCGGAAATCATGATGCAGACGATGCCGGAGGCCCCCTCATCAGTGAGATCCTCGAACACTTTCTGAAATGCGCCCGGTGATGGCGCCGCGGTGGACGGAAGCTCGTCAGACTCTTTGCACATCTTCCAGAACTCGGTGGGCGTAAAGTCCTCCCGATCGGTGTATTCCTTGGACCCAAAGCGGATCTTGAGTGGCACAACCGAAATGCCGAGCTTCTCGACAACATCGGGTGGTAGATCGCATGCGCTGTCAGTAACAATTCGTACCTGGCTCATGGTGTTCCTTCAGCGTTTCGGATGACAGGAAACTCTATCAATCAGCGGCGGGCTCGTCTGAGGACAGCGCCTACCAGCGCGCGAGCTGGCTGAGCGCCGAGTCTGGCTGAGATCGCGACATAGGCGAGGCCGGGCAGTCCGATTGTCACCAGAACGGCCAGTGGCGCCGCGAGCTCAGTGGTGAGTATGCGTAAGCCCATCACGAGAGCGGCGGCGACAAGGAGCCCAGGGAGCAGGTGTGTGACGGTACCTGGGCTGAGATTTGGTTGTTCGATTCGAGCGCTCACGCGCCGATGCAGCAGCAGGTACTCGATCCACACTCCTACGGCGCTGCCCAGACCAAGGCCTACGGCGCCAAGGCGCAGCGGTAGATCGTCGCCAGATCTGAGCGCATCAGGTAGGGGTCCGAACTTGAAGCCTGTGATCTCAGCCAGACCGGAGATGCGTCCGTCCACTATGAGGAGTTGATCGAATGTGAACATCAACAACACACCAACAACGGCGGCGATGACGAGTCGCACCACGGTGATGCGGGTTGGCCCGGCCACATCGCCGAGTGCCCAGCAGGTGTTCTGAAAGAGTCGCGAGATACTGATGCCGATGAGTCCGATGCTGTAGGCGGCCAGCACCGCCCACACAAGAAGTGTCTGATCGTCGGTCCAGGTGCTTGATCCGAACAGCGTGGCGATCCATCCAAAGAGCGCGTCGATGATGATGTCGCCGGCCAGGAGATAGGCCAGGGCGGCGAAGCTCACATAGAAAGCTATTCGGGCCACTCCTACCGAAAGCCGCTCGAATATCTCACCGGGGTTGTCTGAGCCCGCGCGGCTGAGCTCGGGGAGTTCTGCCGCGGCGACGCTCATGGCAAAGATGCTTATGGGCAGGATGTACAAAGTTTGTGCGAAGCGCATGGCACCAAGAGCACCCACGGCAAGAAATGAAGCCAGCATGAGGTCTACGAAGGTGCTGATCTGAACTGCGCCTTTGGCGAGTATTGCGGGGACGAAGCGCCTGCGGATTTCTTTGACACTCTCGAGTTTCGCCCGTAGGGACGGCCGCAGAGGGCCCGCAACCCGCAGCACCGTGGGCAGTTGGACGAGAAACTGCAGGAGGCCGCCCAGGAACATCGCCCAGGCCACAGCTCTTGCGGCTGATACATCCTGCCAATCGTTGAGAACAAGCGTGAGGAGCACGATGATCTGGGTGGCGTTCCACAACACTGGAGCCATATAGGACAAGAAGAAATGCCGGTGGCTGTTGAGGATGCCGAGACACCAGGCCGACAACACCAGGAAGCCCATGGAGAGAAAGACGATCTGCATGAGTTCGGTCGCGAGCTCAAGGTCCTCTGCGCTGCGTCCTGGTTGGAGGAGTTGTGTGATGGGGCCGGCCGCCAGCGCGCCAAGTATGGCGAGGCCGCCCGCGATCGCCGCCAGAAGTCCGGCGACTGCGCCGGCGGCATCTGCGGCCTCTTCTTCTTTTTCTTCCTCCAGCAGTCGCGCGTAGACCGGTATGAATGAAGCCGAAAGTACGCCCTCTCCCAGTAGGTTCTGCAGGATGTTGGGAATGCGGAACGCGACGACCAGCGCGTCCAGTGTGGGGCCGAGCCCGAATGCAAGCCCCAGCAGGATCTCGCGGATCAGCCCGGAGACGCGTGAGAACGCAATACCGATTGCTACGAGCCGGGACGCTCTCGCTGAGTCGGCCGGGCCGTTGGTGTGCTCTGTGGCTTCGGTCATGGTTGAGCCGGAGCCGTTGCCGCGCCAGCACTACGTTTCGCGCGATATGTCTTGAGAATGTGACGCCCCCACCACAGTGCAAGGACGGTGAGGGCTATCGCCGTGAGAGCAACTCCCGCGCCTGAGAGCACCGACGATCGGATCGTTATCTGCGAGGCGACGAGGGGCATTTCATTATTGGCTGAGTACACCTCGACATTCATTGGAAACGCGCCGGCCGATAGCACTCGCACTGCCACGTTGTGGTCCATCACCGAATTGGGCTGAAGCGTGAGTCGAATCTCGTTGCCGTCGGGGAACTCGAGCTTGTCAGCGCTGAGGCGCACGACAACCTGCATTGGATAGTTCGACTGATTGAGAAACCGCAACGGCACGCTGTCTTCTCGCGCGGTAAGTGTGAACGAAGTTGAGGGTGGAGCCTGGATGAGTTCGATTTCAGCATCGACGGTCGTACGCAACGCGTTCCAGTAGTCGGTGCGCTGCTGCTGGGTGAAACCGCTCCCGAGGGTCACGGGGAGTTGCTCGATGAGGCTGTTGGCGAGTTCAACACCAGCAGTGTCCTGCACCATGGACGCAAAGCTCCTGAGGCGGAGTTCGGTGAGGTCGTAGAGTTCGCGGTCTGCTAGTTCCGCCAGCTCGACATTGCCGATGAGGTCTCGTTTGACCGGCACTTGGAGCGCAGTTTGGTCAGTTGGGAGCTGGAATATCCCGTCGATCGTGACGGGAGCGAGAAGTTGTGATCGAGCGAGCCCGTTCATCAGCGTTGAGAGAAACAAGGGGTTGGGTTCCCAGTCGGCCGCGGGAATAATGACGCTGCCCCCGGGGCGGCCAGGGAGGTCGAAGAAGATCGTGCTGAGATCTGCAAGCACGTGGTACGCAGCGAGAATTGGATCATCAAAGGCGTCGGGCTGGTAGTAGGACTGCAGTTTGTTGTCGAGTACGAATCCTCGGAATGAGCTGTCATTACTCGTGAGGTTGAACGGTAGGCGTGGAGTGATGTTGGGCGGGGGGAATTGTTCGGTAAGTGCACTCGGTGAAACCACGATCCGACGTTGGCCATCTGCCCAGCGCTGGGCTACCTCTTCTGCTGGGACGGGTTCACTGGTTATCCAGGTGTACTGCTCGTTCAGCTCAGGTAGTAACTGGTCGGTGACCACATCTGCTCGCTCTCTCAAGAGATCGCGTTCAACAGCGAAGCCCTGGCGAGTAAGTGAAACCTCCGACAGGTCTACGTAGGGGCCAACGATTTGAACGTCGGATGAGGAGCGTTGTTGGATGAGGTTGAGTAGATGTGCGTCAACCGGATTCTCTGATACGGCGAGGGCCTCCAGCGTTTCTGGTGCGACCTTCACTGTCACCGGGACGTTTGGATTCTGGTCCAGCACGTCGAGATAGGTGGACAGTTTCGTACGGGATGCATCGGAAAGACGGAACGTTCCGTCGGGTTGATGAGCGGGCGGAACACTCAAATCAAAGCCGAGCGCGACTCGCAGGGGAAAGAGCGTCCCGCTTGTCTCGGCATCCGGGAGACGGATGAGGTGGGTGATCAACCGGTCGACGACGCTGCCATCCTCATCTCGTAGCTCGATGAGGATGGGGTACACGCCTTCTCGTTGGAGGCGCAACTGGCCTGGTTCAGCCGGTAGCGAGCCATCGTTGAGATCTACGCGGAATGTGAATGCACCGTTCGAATCCTGGGCCAGCTCTTCCAGTGGGACTTCGCCCGTTGAGCTGAGCGCAACCCCGAGTTCTCCGGCGCTCAGGGTGTCCTGGAAGGCTGATCGATCGCGGGTGCGATCGTGGACGTTGACGACAATGCTGTGCCCTGGTTCGAGCTCGGGCAGGTTTACTGACGCGAACCAGACTCCGTTTGGTCCGACTGCGACGCTCTGGTCGACGAGCTTGAGAACGCCCGTGTCGGGATCTCCCGCGGTGACCTGCTGGGGAGCGGCGATGGAGGGAGTGGCGCGCGGACGCGGCTGGACATCAGAGGATTGTCCGACTGCGGCTCCGCCCGTGAAGATGAGCGCGAACCCGACGGCTGCCACATAAAGCAGCGCGCGCTTGTTCACCTGCTCCAGCTTAAAACGTAGAGACCTTCGTTTTGTCGCAGGAAGCCGACGTGCTCGTAAAGTCCAAGTGCGGTCTCATTGTGGAGTTGGGTGTTCACCGAAGCTCTGTAGCAGTGGCGGCGTTTGAGCCAGTGCAGGCCATCCATGAGTAAGGCCTTGCCAAGGCCTCGTCCCTGACACTCGGGGTGTACAGCGAGGCGTTGCACATATCCACTGGAGGCCGTCTTGCCTGTTATTGCATATCCGACCACTTGTCCGCCGTTGGTTGCCACTCTTAGTCGACTGGTTGCTGCCGCAGCGAGCGCGTGGCTGAGTCCGTGGGCGTCGAAGCGCCAGAAGTCATCGAATGTGAGTGCATCGACCGCGAGGATCTGGTCGCGATCACTGCGTTTGGCTCTGCGGAGATCTGCTGCGGGGTGAGGGGTGTTGAGATCAAGTGAGTGAGTCAGGAGATAAAGGCGTTCTTTGAGTTCGAATCCGGCGGAAAGGTACGCGTCCACCTCGGTATTGAGAAGTGCACTTGTGACGATCTGCGAGTAGCCGCGGCCTTTTGCGGCCTCCAGGGCGTAGGTAAGTCCCTCAGAAGTCGGGCGTCGGGAACCAGGCACAACCATGAGGAAGCCCAGGTCAGAGTCCTGTCGCCAGTGCGTGAGTCGCGTGCGCTCTCCGCACCAATCCAATATCTCGCGCTGCGTCATCCTATGAAACGATAATGAATGCAATGGGTCTTCTGCTTGTTACACATCCTGACTGTGCTCTTCACGTGGCCTGGCAGGGTCATCCGGAGAGGCCAGCACGCTTGGATGCGTCCCTGCAAGGCGTCGACGACATGCACTTCGGGTCGGATTTGGAGCAGCGCGCGGCGAGTCTCGCGCCGCTGTCAGCCTTGCTTCTCGCGCACGAGGTTGAGTTCATTGATGCTCTTGTGAGGCTGGACGAGGATGGCGGTGGCAGCATCGATCCGGACACCGCCATGAGTCCTCAAAGCTGGCGGGCGGCTCGTTTGGCGGCTGGCGCAGGTTTGGACGCGGTTTCAGCACTTGAGAGTGGGGAAGCGGACTCAGCCTTGGTGGTGGTGCGTCCACCGGGGCATCACGCCACCCCGGTGCGCGCGATGGGTTTTTGCCTTCTCAACAATGTTGGTGTTACCGCGGCGGCGTTGGCGGATGCGGGTGAGCGCGTGGTGATCTTGGACTTCGATGCTCACCATGGCAACGGTACACAGGAGATCTTCGAGTCGGACGAACGGGTGCTGTTCATCTCGCTTCATCAGT
>CAYUOD010000111.1:0-7292 GCA_964446225.1 uncultured Acidimicrobiales bacterium
GGCGGTGGCCGGGTGCGCGAGTGGGAATGGACCTGGTACCTGAATGAAGCTTCAGGTTGTCAGCCCCTGGTACCCGAGACCTGGCGCTGTTTTCTCGGGTGTGTTTGTGCAGAAGCAGGTTGAAGCTGTTGCTCGACTGGGCATTGAAGTCTCCGTCGAAGTTCCAGAGATCTTTCCGGCTCCCGCTGGACCGGTTCCCGATGCGGTCGTAGCTGCGCTGTCGAGGCTTGCGCAGGACGATCCCTTGGCGGCGTATCCGCAGATTGATGAGGCGACGCTCATTCCGACTCCGGTGCCCGCTCGATCGGGGTTCACGGGGCGCAGCCAGCGGTTTGTCGATTCGATTCGTCAGAAGAGGAAGCATCTGCCATCCGAGGTGGATATCACGCATGCACATCTTGGTGTGCCGACGGGATGGGCGCTCGATCAGCTGGAGAGTGGCCCTTTGATCGTGACCGAGCACCAGTCGACGCTTGGCATGATCTTTGCCGAGAAACGAAGCCGCCAGCAGTATGCGGAAATCGTGGAAGCCGCAGACCGATTCTTCTGTGTCTCGACCTACTTGAGGAACCAGGTCGTTGACGCGTTGGGTGCGTGGTCCGCAGAGAAGGTGGAGGTCATGCCAAACATTGTTGATCTCGACGGTATCCCCTTCATTGACAGACAGACTTTCGAGTTTTCTTCATGGATCTACGTGGGGGCACTCGTGGCGCACAAGGGGGTGCGTGCTTTGTTGGAGTCATTTGCGTGCTACCGCCAATCCGTAGATCGCACGGCAACGCTCACCCTCGTCGGTGACGGGGTTATGAGGTCCTGGGTTGAGCGCTATGTCGCGGCCAACGGTCTCGGGGGAGCTGTTTCCCTGGTTGGCTCACAACCACATGCAAAAGTTGGCGAATTTCTTGGGCAGGCTGATGTGCTGGTGCACCTGAGCGAGGGGGAGACGTTTGGAATCGCATCGCTTGAGGGAATTGCTTCCGGTTTGCCAGTCGTGTCCTTCCGTAACGGTGGCGCCGAATCATCGTGGGGCGACTTTGAGGCTGAGTGTGGTCTGCTGCTCGATAAGGCTGTCTCGCCGGAGTCCGTTGCTGCGAGGATTGCTGAACTCAAATCGGATCCGTCGAGGCTGAATCTGCCTTGCGGTAGAGCCATGGTGGAGGAACGATTCGCCCCTCACGTGGTTGGTGCTCGCTTGGTTGAGGCATACGAGAGCTGCCTCTGATGCGTCCTGTTGGCGTGATGTCGCAAGGGTTGCGGGCCGCACAGTGCGCGGCCTACTTCTCAGAACAGCCTGATGGGCAGAATGCTCTCATCCTGACGTCGAATGTTGCAGTCTTCGAGTCCATGAAGCTGCCCCCGCAGGTATCGGTGACGCCAATGAGCCCCGAGCAGTCTCCTGTCCCGAGCACCAAAGCCGCAGCATCCAATCTGCGCTCGAGGATCATCTTGTGGGCAAGAAGCGGATCGCGCTTCGGACGGGGAGTGGAACGAGTTGCCCGGCAGTTCGTCCGGGTTTGGAGACGCGCCGATGAGCTTCTGTTTATCAAGCGCTTGAGGCGTAACCACACGGACGCGGGAGCGGCATCTCGTCCTGCGGTGCTGAGTGCGCTGCAGCGAGTTCATCATGTTGAACCAATCACGTTGCTCGTCGTATTCGATTTGTACGATTTGCCGACTGTCATGGAGTTCGGCGCTCAGTCAGGAATCCCGGTTGTGGTTCGTTGAGCTGGGAATATGGGTGTGGCTGCTAGGTGATGGTGGTGGCGCTGCCGATGAAGTCTCTGTTGGAGAAGGTGAAGACGCCGCCGTCGGTTGCTGACATGAGGTAGCCGTCGCCGCTGGGTGTTGGGGTTGAGGTGGTGATACTCGCGACCCGTTCCCCGTTTGTGATCTCCCACGAGACCCCGTCAACAGAAGACTGAATCAAATATCCGGTGACGGCCACCACGATCATCGGCGGGCGCACTCCACGACAATCGCGCCGAACGATCACCCGCCAAGCCGACAACCCCCGACGGTGTCGCGCTCGCGGCTGCCTCCGAGAGTGCTCTTGAGCTTGGTGTTTGCTGTCGCTACTTACAACCTGTGCCGCTCTCGGCCGGTGCTACATTAGTGCCGTCCTCATCAAGCGCCGAGAGCTGGCCGATGCCCCCGACAGTCGAATTCACTTATCGATCCCAGCAGATCAAACTTGCACTGATGGACGGGTGCAGTGTGAGTAATCACATTCGGACTGCAGAGACGTTCTACGAATTGGACTACCTCGAGGCGCTTGGCGATTGGCTTCCAGATGAAACCATCGTGGTGGATGTTGGAGCTCACCTGGGCAATCACACCATCTTCTTTTCGCAGGTTTTGGGGCTGCGGGTGATCGCGTTCGAACCACACCCTGAGACCTTTGCACGCTTGGTCGAGAACGTTCGACTCGCGGGTGTCGAGGAACTCGTGACACTGCACAACCTGGCGTTGTCAGATACCGATGGTGAGGCTGAGCTCTTCATGACCTCGAACGCCGATGTGGGCACCAGTTCGATCCAGGCGGATGGCGACAACGAGCAGCACACCATCGCAACAACCACAACGGCCAGGATAGACACATTTGTCGATATTATTTCTGAGTCGGGCGTACCCATCTTCATGAAGATCGACGTAGAGGGGCATGAGGTTGCGGTGCTCAACGGCGGTGAACAACTGCTTGCATTGCCCCAGCTGGTGGGCCTGTCAGTCGAATGTATCGAGGCGGTTACCTACGAGCGATGTCGAAGCGTTCTGGGTTCTTCATTTCGACCGATCGCTCTTATGAGTCCCACACCTACGGTCGTTCTTGAGCGTGCGGACCCCGAGTCCGAGACAGATTCGGTAGGTTCGATTGACGACATCGTCACTTATGGAATTCGAGCGGCGGCCACTGCGAACAGAGTTTCGAGCAATGCCCATGTGCTTGCTGCGCGACTTGAGCGGGCTTCAGCTGAGGCTGCTTGGAATCACAGCCAGATGAGGGCGGCGATGCATGGGCTCAGGCGGGGCGGGAGCAATGCGGGTATCGGCTCAGCCGGCGTAGATCACCTCCCATTCGATGCACCTCGCCGGGAGGTGACTTCGAGGGTGGTGCTCGTATCTCTTGTTGATCCTGGAGCTGGACAAGATTTCATTGCGCTGCTCGTGGATCAGCTCGACGTACTGCACATCGAGCTGGCGAGCGGCAAAGCCACTCTTCGGTATTCTGGGTTCCGAGGAGGAGTCTGTGTCGTCGAGCGCACCTCGACTCTAGCGAGATTCGACGTTTCTCTGGTTGCGGCGACCGCCCTCAGCATGCTGCGTCTTCTCGACGAGCATGGCGCGGATTCGACTGTGGTCATTGTGAACGCTCCGGACGTTCAGTCTGAGCTGGCTGAAACCATATGCGGCGCACTGCGATGCAGGTACGTTCTCATATTTGACCAATTGGCCTATAACGGGTCGATTCTGCGACTGGAGACGGGCGCTGAATCCTGCTTTGTTTCCTCGACTGAGGCTCGCGAAGTCTGGAGTCTCATGCATATCGTGGATGCTCGGGTGATTGACCCGAGTCGGCCAGAGGAAGTCGTCGCAGTGGTCGCGGACCTTGAGGCGGCGGATGCTGATCATGGCACTGATGGTTCTGGTTCCAGCGACGGTCACAAAGTGTTGATCGTGTCCTATTTCGCGTGGCCCACCACTCCTGTGTCTATCCAGCGGTTGAGCTACTGGCACGAGCACATGGCCGGTGCTGCTCAGGAGCGCGGTGTAGACATGGAGGTCACGTGGCTGTCTGCGACGGCCAGCGCCGCGCAGCTCCCGGGCAACCGCCTAGTGCGGGATCGTGGTGACCGACTGGTGTCGCGAGCGGCCCGTGAACAACTCGATGAGATGGAGGCGCTTGGTGTCCCAACCATCGGCGTCAGTTGGGCCGATTATGTCCGAGAGGAGGCACCGACCTGGAAGGAGACTTACGACACTGTCATCATCTCCTGTGGTCCGTTCGGATATCTCGAGCTAGGCGGCTTCTTCAAACAGCTCTGGGACTGTCAAGTGATCCTGGACTTCCGTGATCCGTATGCAGGTGACCCACGAATGAATCTGAAGCCAGAGAAGCGCGAGTGGATGACGGCTCACGAGGCACGCACCGTCGCCGATGTTGACCTTCTGGTTTCTGTGAATCAAAACTGTCTGGACGTCATCGCTCCAGATCTCCAGGTAGCGCGAGCCGCGATCCCGAACGGCTTTGACGAACGAGTCATCGATCCGGCGTTCGCGAAGCGATCGTCGTCGGACCGACCCGAGATACCGATTCGACTCCTGTATAGCGGTACGATCTACCGCAACTGGGGCATGGAAGCCTTGGTTGATTCGTTAACACCGACCCGCCATCGTCTGGTCCATATCGGTCGGGATCAGTCGACCACGCATTCGCTCGCACGGCATTCTTTATGTGAGAGCCTTGGGTTCATCAGTGACAAAGTGGAGATGGCTCGTATCCTCTGCGACGCCGATGCTGGCATTGTCCGCACCGGCGGCGAGGCAACGGTCGCGACAACGAAGGTCTTCGACTATCTGGGATGCGATCTTGACGTGATCATAGTTACCGATGGCAGGACCCATGACGGTGCGTTGCACGACCTCACCAAGGACCTCCCTGGTGTGCACTGGGTGACGAGCAGACCGGACGATCTCAGCCAGTTTTTCGCCGATTACGTGCCGGCCCGAGTTCAACGTGCCGAACGTAGTCATTTCAGCCGCCATCACCGTATGAATGAACTGCTCGACAGCATCCTTGTAACAACTGACCGCGAACGGAGTCTGACCCGGTGACGAACAAATCCACAAACACAGAATCGTCCAGCGCGGCGGAGCAGATCTTAATAGTGGAAGCTCAGGCACGCATGGCTCGCGAAATCGAAGAGTTGCGCGGAGAAATAGCGGTCCTGCGCGCCCAAAACATGTGGAAGTCGATGACCGTACGCAGCCTTAAGCGCTCGATACGTGCCAATATCCGGCGTGCTGCCAACTCTCGTTACGGGACCCCGATCTGCGGACCTACGATTCGGTACGCTCGACGTGCACGCACCAGGATCCGCTCTCGGGGGCAGCGGCCAGCGAGTACTTCCCTTGATAAGCCTGCGCCTGTACCTACCTCACGAATAGAGTTCGTGGCAGCGACCCCATCGCGTCGATCACTGCTGGTACTCGCTCACGGCTACCCGGTCGACGGCTCCTCCTACGCTGGCCAGCCGCTTGCTCGAAGGGTGCCCTACTATTTGCGTGCGGGTTTCGACGTCACTGTCTTCGTGCCGAGCAGAGACGGGTCCGAGAGCGACGCTGTTGATCCCCACGGGGCACGAGTCGTTTCAGCCCCACTCGACCGACTTGGTGCGCTGGCCGCCGCGCTACGACCAGCCCAAGTGGCAGTCCACTCACCGACTCCTGAGCTGTGGGCAGCGGCGCGGCCGATCGCTTCGGATGTCCCGACTCATGTCTGGATGCATGGCTTCGAGTCTCGGAACTGGCGGCGTCTCATGTTCGACTTCAGTGCGGAGGAGATCGCAAATCTGGAAGAGCGCCTGGACGGGGTGAACGTCCAGCGACAGGAAACACTGCGAGAGATCTTTGCCGATGCGGATATCTCAAAGGTGTTTGTCTCCGAGCATATGAGGTCTGTCGGGGAGGATTTCGCCGGGATCGTGGCCAAGAACGGACGGGTAATTCACAACATCATCGATACGAATCTGTTCCCGTTCCGCGAGAAAAGCGATGCAGATCGGTTGCGTATCGTGTCCATTCGGAGCTTTGAGCGGAGGAACTACGGCACCGATCTGCTCGCTCATGCAGTTTCCAGCCTGGCGAATCGTCCATGGTTCAACGATCTGTCGATACGCATCATCGGCGACGGGCGTCATCACGCGGAGGACACCACATCACTGCAGAAGTTCGCAAACGTGTCGATAGATCAGCGCTTCATTCCACCAGCGGAGGTAGCTGGAGTGTTAGCAACGAGCGGCATAGCGCTACTGCCCACCCGCTGGGACACCCAGGGAATGATGATGGGCGAAGCGATGGCGGCCGGGGTGGTCCCGGTCACGAACGATGTGGCTGCCATCCCCGAGTTCCTTGACAGCTCGTCGGGCAAGCTCGCTGCGGCAGAGAGCTTTGAGGAACTCGCCGAGGGAATCGCTGAGCTGGTCGAGAAGCCTGAACACTTTCATGAGCTCTCCCACAGCGGACGCGCCCGGGTTGTTGCCCAATGCGGACCGAACGAGACCGTCGCCAAGGAGATCGAACTGTTCGAGGCGGGCATTGTCTAGCCCTCCGTCAGTGGTGTGGACGTTCTGGACTTAGCCAGCGAAGGCTGCGACGCCAATGGTCGGACTGTCAGCGCACGTGCATCCGAGGCCGCCATCAAAGGCCCTGCCGCTGTAGTCGAAGAGGCCGCCATCTGAGGCCACCATGAAGTAGTCGCTCGCGTAGGGCACCATGCCATTGACGGGCGCGTTGAGCCCGTCGACCTGCACCGGCGGACCACTCGGCTTCGTCGTCCCATCGCCTGGCCAATCGTACTCGGGGTTGTCCCAGCAGGACATAGTTCCGTCATTGACCAGCACGCATGTCTTGTCCGTGCCCAACGAGACAGAGACAGCGTCCGAGATTTCTCCCACCGTGGTGCGTCGGAGATGCTGATCACTGGCTTTGGTGTGTTGCGCAGTGGATCGCCCGGCATCGACGTAGGGCCGTCACCCATTTGCCCCATCGTGTTGTCGCCCAAGCAGGAGACTGTGCCACCCTCAATAGCCGCGCATTGATTTGCCCTGGAAAACTTGGAGACTGATGTGTACCGGGTTCTGTTGGGGCGTGTCGCTGAGCAGCTTGGCTATGGCGCTGGGACGGTCCGGACGTGGGCGTTCGCAAGACCGTTAACAATTGGAGAGAATGGAGGGATCAAAACGGTGGCCAAGCTGACCAATCATGGTGGACAGTGGACCGTCCGTACTCAGTGTCTGTCTACAACGGAGTGAGGTGATACAGCGTTCGGGTTCCACTGGGCAGTTGGTTCTTCTCTCGCACATCAAACATCCGTCTGATCTCCTCATCGAAATGGTCGAGTGAGTAGTGCGTCGACCCTCCGTCACGCTTGGCACGCAGAAGCCGGCGCACCATCGGATCATTCTCGTGAGGAACTTCGAGTACCACTTCTGCTCCAGGCTCGGCGAGCCATTCCAGGATCTGCGGCACCGGAACATTTCCCGGCAGGGCCAGGTGGTGGACGAGTGCCAGCGCCA
>CAYUOD010000112.1:0-7285 GCA_964446225.1 uncultured Acidimicrobiales bacterium
GGATTCACAAAGACCATACGCATGACGATCTCATCGTTGTATGTGGTCGGAGCGATCATGACGACACCTTTGCGGGCGTTTTCATCGGAGAAGTCTCGGTACTGCTGAGGTAACCATCCTTCGCGCCGGAACAGCAATACCGTGAGATCGGGATCCTGCAGCAGTGTGAGCTTGGGCCGCCGTTCAATCTCGTCCCCGATCTGCCATGCCAACTGCAGCGTCTTCTCTACCGCGTCACAGTACGCCTGGGTGCCATGGGTGGCGAGGGAGAACCAGAAGGGGAGACCTCGCACCCGACGGCTGAGATGAATCGCGTAGTCGCTGGGATTCCAGATCTCGCGGTCGACAGTTGCCAGATACGGCGGCAGTTGGCTGTGTGCCACGCGTGCGTCCACTGGGTTGCGATAGAGAAGCGCCGCGCAGTCGTAGGGAGCGAAGAACCATTTGTGGGGGTCCACACTGAACGAATCAACCCGTTCAATGCCCTTGAACTTAGGCCTGCCGCTGGGTGCTGCCAGAGCTGCCCCGCCGTAGGCGCAGTCGACGTGCACCCAGATGCCATGCGGCGAGCAGACGTCCACAATGCCTTCGAGATCGTCGATGGTGCCGGCATTCGTAGTACCGCCGCTCGTCACCACGGCGAATATGCCGTCGGCGACTTTGCTCTTCTCAATGGCCGAGGCGAGCGCCTTGCCTGTCATTGCTCCGCGGTCATCCGCGGGAACAAGCAGAACTTCGCAGTCCATGACCCTCGCCGCTTCTTTAATGGAGGAGTGAGCCTCGCTGGTGGCTGCGAGAACCCAGCGTTCCGGACGCACCCCGTCACGCTGAACAAGCGAGCGGGAGCGCGCCGCGGACAGCGCACTGAGGTTAGCGATTGTGCCTCCAGAAACGAACACGCCGCCAGCTTCAGGGCCCCAGTCGGCGAGATCAGCGAGCCACCTGAGGGCCTGGTTCTCGGCCCAGATTGCTCCGGCGCCGGTCTCCCAGAGGCCGCCGAAGATACTCGCGGCGCTCACAGCGACATCAAACGCGACGGCTGTCGGAGTTGGTGCACTGGGAATGAATGCAAGATTCAGAGGGTGGTCCATTGCCCTGGTGGCGGGCAGCATTTCGTCCTTGAAGATCCGCATTGCTTCGTGTCCGCCAATGCCCTCAGGGGTGATTGTCAGCCCGATTTGGGTGTCGAGCTCCGATGCCGGCTTGGCACCCGTGTTCGGATCAGGAGCGCGCTGGATGCGTTGGTTTGCCCAGTCGAGAATCTCGCTGATGAGCTCCTCGTCTCGCCGCCACATGTCTGTCACGGCGACCACATGTCGACGCTCAATCCGGCGATCTTGGGTTCTCCGCCCAGGTAGATGAAGAACACGTACCAGGTAGCCCAGTTCAGGTTCTCAAATTCGGCGTCGCCCGGATCGTGTATTGCGAGATAGGGGGCGTTCGCAAATGAGGGCGGAATCACGAATTCGGCAGGTGTACCACCAGGCCCGGCGATTGGTTCCAGGAAAATGGCGGAGTCGTCATCGGTGTAGGAGCTGACGAGGGCTTCGGATATTGCCTCGCTGAAGGTGAGGGGTCCGCATTCGTCTGCCGCACAGCCTGGACTGCCCCACTGCATTGGAGTTGGGTCGTTCACGAGCGATTTGAGTTGATCGGATGGAAAACGTCGCGGCTCGTCAAAGTGTGCGATCCACAGCCCATTCTCGGCAACGAATTCCTCGCCACCTTCGCCGGCGCTCCAGGCAGCAGCGAGATCGAACAGCAACCTCTCGGGACGCTCGTCCTCTGCAAATGTCGCTTGCACTTCAGTCACGAATCCGCTGTGGACCCAGCCCGTGTTCTCCCCCTGCATGACCTCAACCCAGCGCACCTCGTCAACTTCGGCAGATCGTCCTGTGGCCATGAGGTCCGGCGCAGCTGGCGAGAGCGCTGAGATTTCCAGACTCTCGAATCCGGGCTCTTGTCGGAGAGGCAGGGAGTTCTCCGGATCGACGAATACGATGTCCAGCGCAACGCCCTCGGCCGGTACTCCGGAAGGTTGTTCGCTTGGATTTTGATTCTCGGGACCCGATGACACGGAGCCAAGAGCTGTCGTGAGCATCGAGCAGGTGACAGGTGCGGAGAGATCAAGAGTGGCGCTCATCTGGGGAATCCCACCTTCGACTGATATGAGAATCTGGTCCGGACCGTTAGCGGTGATCGTGCAACCAAGCTGGGCCAGGCGCATGGCGAGTTCGCTCTCGGGCGCCTCCTGCGTAAAGGTCGCCGAGAGGTCCAAGCTGTGGAATGCGTTCCCGGATGAGATCTCGAGAACTTCCACGCCGTCGGGAATGAGGGTGACGAAGCCGCTGTTGCTTTCGCGTGGCTGGGGCCCGGACAGAAGCTGCTCGGTCACCGCAGCCGCCTGGTTCGTGTCGTCGTTCAGGTCGTCGACTTCGCGTTGCACAGCGACGAGACGACCGTCATTGACGAACCAGATTTTGGCGAGCAGCCTTCCTGCTGGAACCGCGCTCGTGGGTTGGGTCGAGTCTGGGTCGAGTTCGGCGTTGTTGCCGGAGCCGGACTCACACGCTGCGGCCAGCAGAGCGATACAGAATGCGGCCAGAATGATGCGTTTCATGTTCCGCCCTCCGTAGTCCTAGTCGTCCTCTGCGCTGTGTTCGACGGTACGGATGATAGTGCGCAGAGAGTCTGCCAGATCATTCCTCTGGGCCTCGGTCAGTCCCGCTGTCACGACCGCCTCGTGCTGGTTGAACTCCGGGAACAGCTTGGCAATTGTCGTGTTGCCCTTGCGGGTGAGACTGACAATCACCAGGCGCCTGTCTTCGTCGTGACGGGTGCGTTCGACGAGGCCTCGTTTTTCGAGTGTCTTGACGATCCCTGTCAGGGTGCCTTTGGTGACGCCGGCCTCTGCGGCGAGATGCCGCGTCTCCTGATCGCCCCAGATCCACAGTACCCAGAGCACGGTAAATGCCCCCCAGGAGAGGCCGTGGGGATTCAGGACTGTCTGCTCCATGTGGTTGCGCACTGTGGTGGCTGCACGGTAGATGTTCGAGACCGCCGCGAGCGCACCAAAGTCGAAGGCCTGACCGCCGAGTTTCTTTGTGATGTCGCTCTCAGTTCTGTTGAGCGCCGTTTGTTCGTGGCTGGTGAGTGCCTTGGCCATGTGTCCTCGAGCGAGTGGTCTTGGATGTGATGGGCAGTCTAAGAATCGCTTGGAGGCGTGGGTGGCAGTGTCGTGCCGCCATTCCATGACACTCCAACCTGGCGGAAATAGCCGCCGATGATTTCGGCGACGGGAAGAGCGGCAATCTCTTCTCTCGGGGCCTCGAACAACTCGAGTTGGGCATCGCCCTCGTAACACTGTCCGAGGTCGGCGTCGAAGCCGCTCATGGTGACAAGTTCGTTCAGCGCGTCGGTGCCGTCGGACTCGATGCGCGGCATGATGCGGTTGTGGATCATCGGATGTCCGTTCACGAATCCGTTGCTCTGTGACTCACCTGTGATGGTGAGGCGAGCTTCTGCGATGCGTCTGCCGTAGGCCGACACACTGGCCCCGAACTTGCCGCCTGGGGCAAGGCGTGGTCCGGCTTTTCCTACGGTCACGGGCCGTGTCTGCCAGATCTCCCCGAGCTTCTTGGGGTAGCCCTGGTGGTAACCACGGACGAGCGCGAAATCCTTATCCACCCAGATGAATGGACAGCGGGAGTAGGTCTCTGCCTGGTACTTGCAACGGATTACGACGAAGGCTTCTTTGTATTGTGCGCGCACGGGGTCGAGTAGCTCACTGAAGTCGTCGCCGCATGATTGCCAGTCCGCCCAGATGAACGCGACTGCTCCTGGGTCTTCGTCGGCCAGATCGAGTTCAGGGGGAAGCAGTGCGGCAACGTTGGCTGGATCTGTGCGGTACTCGACGGTGAGCAGGTCACCTGAGTAGTGCCATGGGGGCTCGGGAATTACAGACGAGTTCCCGGATGCTGTCCGGGGGAAAGTGAACCCCTGCATTTCCGCCATGAATCCTCCGGAGGTCTCGGTGCCGCCACTAAGAGTATCGTTTGTTTCCGAACGAGCTTCGTGAACAGGGGATGAGATGACCGAGTACCGCCGCATTCTGCTTGAAGGTGTTGTCACGAACGTGATCGTTGACGGCGACGAACTGGTGTCGGGTGACGGACGCCGCATCGCTGTTGACGATGCTCAACATCTGCCTCCGGTTGTGCCTTCGAAGATCCTGGCTGTGCACCTGAATCACATCAGTCGGGCCGATGAGTTCCAGGTCACGTTGGCCTCGACGCCGACGTTCTTCCAGAAGCCGACATCCTCGTTGAACAGCCACAAGGGTCACGTGGTGCGCCCCGGGCGTTGTAAGTGGCTGAACTACGAGGGCGAGGTGGCGATTGTGATCGGCAAGACCTGTCGCAATGTGAGCCAGGCTGAGGCCGGCGACTACATCCTCGGCTACACGGTCGCGAACGACTACGGCCTACACGACTTTCGGGACACCGATGCCGGCTCAATGCTGCGCGTCAAGGGTTCAGACACGCTGTGCCCGCTCGGACCTGGGCTCACGACCGGTTGGGACTTTCACGACAAGGCGATGCGTACCTTCGTGAACGGTGAGATCGTGCAGGACGGCAACACGAACGAGATGACCTGGGACATGAATTATCTCGTGGCCGACCTGGCCCGGGCGATGACGCTCAACCCCGGCGATGTGATCCTGTCGGGCACGCCAGCGAACTCGCGACCGGTACAGCCCGGTGACGTGGTGACGGTTGAGGTCGAGGGCCTTGGGGCGTTGACGAACACGATCGTGACCGGACCGGCTCCGATCCGCGCTGACCTCGGTCACCAACCCACCGAGACCGAGCAGGTGCTGTCGACGGCCCTCGGGGGCGACTGGGAGTTCCGCGGCATTCGCGGCCCCAAGCCCACGCCGCCCGCTTGAGGTCTGTCGCTCCGCGCTCGGGGTCCGGACTGTCGTCTGTGGCTCGGGCTCAGCCCGACTGGGGGACGTCAGTCTGCGCTCGGGGTCGTGGTTGGGCGTCGGAAGCCAGATGGACCGGGTCGTCCTGGGCCGGATTAGCGATCCACCAGTCCACGAGGTGGCCTGCTGCGTAGCGGTAAGTTTCGTCGTAGTCGGGGTCTATCGCTGCTGCGAGCACGCAGGCCTGCACGAACTTGATGAGGTGCGCGTCGTGTCTGATCGCAGCAGCGGTGATCAACTCGGTGGCGCTGCGCGGGGTCTCGTGCTGGGCGGGAACCTCAAGATCAAGCGGCCTCGAGCCATGCCCAAGCCGGAATCCGGCGGACAGGATCGTCGCCACGTCCAGGGCCTCTCGGGGACGGTCGTGAGTGGACAGCGTCTCGTAGAGTCCGAGCGGCATGGTGAGCGCATGCGACCATCCGTACGGCCCGTGAGTTGGGTCGTCGGCGATCATCGAATGAGCAGCGACCCGAAACAGAGCGCGGAACCCAGCCTCGATCGAATCGTCGGCCACTTTCGGCAGTCCTGCCATCACGCCAGCTTTGTGAGCGTCAGTGACCAACGCCCAGATGCCGAATTCCGGCTCCCGGGTCTTTTGAATCTCGCCGAGAGAGGAGCGGAGCTGGCTTGCCTCCCCAGCAGGCCGACTGGGAACGTCCAGCCAGTCTGGCTCAACACCGACGCCAGAGGACTGCGCCAGAAACCGCGCGGTCCCGCGCATCGGGGTCGGGTTCAGGTCAGGCTCTCGCAGATAGGCCGCAAACAGGATTGGCGAGTGGCCGGCGGCGCCCATGTCGAACAGCAACTTGCTCTGTGCAGCCGCGGCGATTTCGTCCGCCCGGGCGTGCTGGGTAAGCCAGCTCACCGCCGCATCAGCTCGATCGGGGTCGCCTGCAGTTACTGCGCTCCGTAGTTCGGCAAGCGCCTCGCCTGCAGTTTCGAAGTGAGCAATGCGGGCCGCGGGAACCGGTTCTCCAGAGCGTAGGAACCCTTGGGCGAGGCTCGCGATCCGCAGTCGAGCAAGCGGCCGGTGTTCATCATCAACCAGCGGAAGTGTGGTGGCCCGCGATGCGAGCTCGAGGGGAGCGTGCAGCGTGAACGAGTTGAACTCGGTCCGCGGCACGGACAACGCGTCTGAGGCAAGGTGCACCACCTCTTCGTCGGACATGTCGGTGAGAACCTCGAGTCCGGTTTCGTCGAGAGGAAGTGTCGCAAAGTCCATTCCGTCAACGTAGTAGTTCAAGCGTTGTTGAAGTCAAGCGCCGGAGCGTAGATGCGTAAGTTTCGGAGGTCATGAACCTCGAGACCTACGCATCTACGTGCGCGGGCGGTCAGGTTGTGAAGGCGGAGATGGCGACGATTGGGTTGTTGGGTGGGTTGGCTCCGAGGCTGCCCAGGAAGTCTTTGTTGCTGAAGTTGAAGACGCCGCCGTCTGAGGCGACCATGAGGTAGCCGTTGGCGTAGGGGACCATGCCGTTGACTGGGGCGTTGAGGCTCTGACCCGCCGCGAGCACACCGGGGATTGAGCCAACGAAGTAGGCGTCACCGAAGGCGAATACGCCGCCGTCGCAGGCCACCATCCAGTAGCCGTTGCCTGAGGGTACGGGAACGAGTCCGACGATTGGACAGTTGAGTTCCTGGCCGGGGGCGAGAACGCCGGGGATGGATCCGCTGAAGGCGCCATCGCCGAAGCTGAACACTCCGCCGTCAGAGCCGAGCATGTAGTAGCCGTTGCCTGATGGTGTGGCTGCGGATGCGACAACGACCCCATTGGGAACTATGCCGAGTCCGGGAAGATCGCCGAAGAGCTTGGCATCGCCGTAGGCGAGTACGGCCCCGAGGTCGGTGAAGACCCAGTAGCCCTTGCCTGATGGCGTCGCCGAGATGGTGGCGATGCGGTCGCCGGCGCCGAGTTTGGTGGGGTCGACGTTGCCTTTGCTGGTGGCCGTGCCTCGCACGTGCACCTTGCCCGAGGAGTCCAGGATCCACATCTTGGTGCCATCAGCTGAGCGATCAAAGGCGACTGCCCGCACGCCCGTCGCCAGAGCAGCATCCGCGTAGTCTGTTGCGTCACCGAAGTTGTAGAGCTGACCGTCGAGCTCCAGCATCCAATACCCGGACTTGCTTACCGCTGGCGTCGTTGCCGGTGTGGTCGTCGAGGTCGTTGCGGGTGTGCTTGTCGAGGTCGTGGGTGTCGGCTTGGATACAACCGGGGTCAGCACGTCGGTGAGTCCCTTGACCTTGATCGGGGGCACTCTGATAGCCGTTGTTCCGTCGCCGAGTTGACCGCTGAAGTTC
>CAYUOD010000113.1:0-7270 GCA_964446225.1 uncultured Acidimicrobiales bacterium
AGGATGCCCGGGCTGACATCCCTGAGCTCAAGAACGTGTTCTCAATAGAGGACGGTGGCTTCGACAAGCTGAGAGAGCTTGGCGAGAACGTCGACGGTGCAGAGCTCGATGCGAGAGCCGCGACTCTCCGACATGAGAGTCCTGCGACTCTGGTGTACACCTCTGGTACCACGGGTCGCCCTAAGGGTTGCGTGCTCACTCATCTCAACCTGATTTGGACAATCCGCCAGGTGGCCCACACCGAGCCTGAGCTTCTTAGCGGAGATAACCGCACGCTGACGTTCCTGCCGCTCGCCCATATTCTTGCTCGGGTCGTGCAACTTGCGGCGATTAGCACCGGTGTACCAGTCGCCTTTGGGGGAGGCATTCGCACGTTGTTACCAGACCTGAAGGATGTGAAGCCGACCTGGCTTGTTGTCGTGCCCCGAGTGCTTGAGAAGGTATACGACGGTGCAGCGCAGAAGGCTGGCTCCGGGGCAAAGCGCCGTATCTTTGACGAGGCAGCCGAGGTGGCCAGAAAAGTTGGCGCGCATCGAATCGCCGGTACGAAAGTGCCGTGGCATCTGCAGCTCTCACACAAGTTGGCAGACAAGGCGGTTTATGGAGCCCTGCGCAAGGTCATGGGGGGACAGTTGACCCATGTGATATCTGGAGGTGCGCCACTGAGCGGAGATCTGGCGACGTTCTTCAGCGGTGTGGGTATAGAGGTCATCGAGGGCTATGGCCTCACCGAAACCACGGGCCCGGCGTCGGTACATCGTGCTGGTCAGTCAAAGCCTGGAACAGTGGGGCCACCGCTGCCGGGGGTCGATGCCCGGATCAGTGAGGATGGTGAGATTCAGTTCGCCGGCAATCTCGTGATCGACGGCTACTGGGAGAACAAGGAGGCCACGGACGCGGCCTTCGACGGAAAGTGGTTCCGCACCGGCGACCTCGGCAAGTTCGATGAGGATGGGCATCTCGTAATTACGGGTCGCATGAAGGATCTCATCGTTACCGCCGGTGGAAAGAACATAGCGCCTGTGCCACTTGAGATCGCGATTGCGTCTCATGCGCTGGTCAGTCACGCCGTGGTGGTTGGCGACAATCGTCGCTTCGTGGCGGCGCTGGTCACCCTGGACCTTCAAAGTCTGGGTTTGTGGGCCGTGGATAACGAACGAAACGTCTCGTCTCCGGGGCTGCTCGTGGAGGAGTTGGCCGCTGATCCCGAGCTGCTTGAGGAACTACAGAAGGCGATTGATCGAGCGAACGCCAAGCTGTCACGAGCGGAAGGTGTGCGAGCGTTCCGCGTACTTCCAAGCGACTTCACGGTTGCTTCGGGCGAACTCACTCCAACGATGAAAGTTCGTCGCTCCACGGTCATTGCGAACTATTCAGAGGTCGTTGAGCGCATCTACAGAAAGCCTCGTTGACGTTGATTCTGGCCTCGATCAAAGATGAGCCCGCATTCGGGTTCATGGTTGTCACGATCATCATCATCTTTGCTCCACTTATCGCGCAGAAGATGAAATTGCCAGGCCTGATTGGCCTGCTGCTCGGCGGAGCGTTGATAGGCCCCAACGTGTTGGGCGTGCTGGGCGAAGCTTCAGGTCTGAAGAGCTTTGGTGATATCGGTGTTCTTTACCTGCTGTTTCTGGCAGGACTTGGACTCGATATGAAGACCTTCTATCGAGCTCGAAATATTGCGATCTCGTTCGGTCTCATTACCTCGGCAATTCCCTGGATCCTGGGCACGGTCGTTGCCCTTAACTATGACTATGACCTGAAGTCTTCAGTTCTCATCGGTTCGTTCTGGGCCTCGTTCACACTGGTTTCCTACGGCGCAGTTACGAAGTACGGACTTACGCGGAATACCTCGATGGCTGCCACCGTCGGAGCAAGTTCAATCACCGACACCATTGGGCTTGTGGCCCTTGCTCTCATCGTTGGATCCGAGTCCGATGGAGCGAGCGGCATTGTTCTCATCGCAAGGATTGGCGGTGGTCTATTGCTGCTCGCTGTGTACTGTCTGCTGTTCCTGCCGTTCGTGACGCGTTGGTTCTATCGTGGGCTCGGCCAGGAACGCGAGATTCGCTTTATGATGCTCCTGGCGGGCTTCACGTCCGCTGCTGTGGTGGCTGAGCTACTCGGTATTGAGGGTCTCATTGGAGCTTTCTTCGCTGGCCTGGGCCTGAATCGACTTGTACCCAACAGAAGTCCATTAATGGCGCGGACCGACTTCTTCGGAAATGCATTCTTCATTCCTACCTTCCTGGTCTCTGTTGGGTTGCTCGTAGACCCAGCTGTGATGTTTCAGGGCACGACGATGCGGATTGCCCTGGGCTTATCTGCGGCGCTGGTCGTGGGTAAAGCTGCAGCAGCCTGGATCACCGGACACATATTCGGGTTCAGTTTTGCTGAGGTCGGACTTGTTTTCAGCTTGTCCACCGCCCAAGCAGCGGCAACGCTCGCGTCAACGATCGTCGGCTTTGAGATCGGACTGTATGGCCCTGAGATCGTGAACGCCGTCATGATCGTTGTGGTCATCAGCTTGTTCATATCGGCTGTTGGTTCCAGCTACTTTGCACCCAGGGTCAAGCCGGCGCGGTCTCCGGACCGGCGTGTCGGTGAGACCATTGTCGTGCCCGTGGATGTAAAGGTAAGGGTTGGCGAAACGTTTTGGTTGGCTGGTCACGTAGCGGAACCTGATAGTGGTCTCGTGATTCCTCTGTTGGTGGCCAATACCGAAGCCGAACTCAAATCTCTGCGCGAGGTTGAGTTTCTGCAGGCCAAGGAACACCTGGGTCGCTTGGGCTTGGACGGTGATGTCGAACTCAGATTGGCGCACTCGATCGCGAGCGCCGTAGACCGGATCGTCATTGAGCGGGATGCCTCGTTGGTGATGCTCACATGGCCCGGACACAGAGACTTCCGGGGCGTCATGCTCGGTGGATCCAACGATGAGATTGCTGCCACCACTGACCGTCCGATTGCGGTGGCGGCTCTGAGTGGCATCCGGCCTGACCGTGTGCTGCTGTACGTGGATGAGTCGGATCTTCAGCCGGGCCCATTGGTGGATGTCCGCATGGCGCTACGTTTGGCGAGGCGTGTGTGTGAATCAGCGCATATCCCGTTGGCAGTTGGACCGGCGTCTCTTGAGGCATTGGTCGACGCAGGGCTGTCGCTGCCAGACGAAACTCATCGACTTGCCGAGTCCGAGAGATCGGTGTCTTGGCTTGAGAAGTCAATCGAAGCGGTGCCGCTCACTTCCTCAGCGCGGCAATTGGGGTGGCTTGAGGAACACGGTACGGAAAACGATCTTGTAGTACTGGCTGCGCCCTCAGACCCGTTCAGTCTGCTTCACAGTATGAACACCGACGACCTTTCAATTGTGGCGGTGACGACGCACCAGGAATCCCAGTACTACTCGTCTGAGGGTGCGCTGGGAGTAACTCTGCCGAGGTGATGTGGGCTTGGAAGCATTACTTTCAGGAGGTGATCACCAACTCGAACAGTCCGGGCTCGTTCGTGTTGGAGTCGGTTCTGAAGAACATCGCAAGGTCCTGGGATCCGTCGTTGTCGCCCGGGGTGTCGAACCGGAGACGAAATTGCGCCTGAGTAGCGCCTTGGGCAATGTCTGCGGTGAGCGCCTCGGTGACGTCGCAGGTCAGCCCTTCGTCCCCCACTCTTGAACAGATCACCGTATCGCTGTCAGGCTCCAGATCGAATAACTCTCGTCCGAAGCTGGTGTAGCTCACCGAAGCGACGCGGAGATCACCGAGATCTTTGAACGGTGTTCCGGACACGTTGAGCACATCGGAGGTGAGTTCGGCCGAGACGCCTGCTGTAAGGCCGGGTGGAAGGTCGAACGTGAGGAACATTTGCAGGCCGTCTCCGTCGGGGAACCCTGAGTTGAGATTGTCGCCTACAAAGAGTCCGATTCCCGTACCTGCGAATCCCTGCGGTGTGTGGCCTTCCATATCCCCGCCCTGATTTTCAATGCGAACAACCGCGCCCTGAGCAGGGCCTGGTGACGTTGTAGCGGTTGCGGCGGTCGAGGCGGACGTACTGGAGGTCGTGTCGTCGCCGTTGGTAGAGCACGCGGCAGCTAGGACTGCAAGAGCCAATACAGCGAGTGATTTTCTAGCGAGTGCCATTGAGGATTCCAGTTGCCGTGTATCGGGAGACGGTGATTTCAGTCTCGGTGAGTGCCATACCGTTGGTGCCTGAGAACATCAGCCGATCAGGATCGTCGGGCTCGTGGCGCAGCCCCAGAATGTGGCCAATCTCATGACTCGATACGCGCTCATCGAGTACCGACGGCTCATCGGTAACGAAGAAAACCCGCGATGTCAAAGGAGTGAACCCGTTTGCACCACCGGCGAACGGCACATAGAAGCCGTTGATAATGCCAGCATCGGGCACCGCGAAGCTCGTGCCCGCGGATTCCAGAAAGGGTCGAGCGTCGCCCGCGATTATTGCGTCCATCACTGGCGTGGGCACTTCGACAGTGCTCACTACCACCGGGTTGTAGCGGACACCGGCGGTGGTCCAGATGCCCTGGATTCGCTCGGCGATGTCAGCGAGTTCTTCCTCAGTTCGGTCTGAGGATCTTGGTGAGGCGTTACCGTCGTCGACTTCCTCGACGATGTATAACGAAAGGGAGAGCTCGATCGGCTCTGCGGCAGGTGCAGCGGACTCGGCTGAGGAGGCTACGAGGGTGGTTGGGCTATCGGTGGCGACCGAGGCGCCTCCACAGGACGCGGCCACCAGGGCAAGAAGCAACAGTCGGCGCATCATGTCGAAACTCCTGGGACTGGATGCCTATTCCCGGAACGATGACTTCTCTAGACCGAAGGACTCGTATCCAGAGGTTCTTCCAGGAGGCTCTGTGCAACGGTATATACCCGATTCCGACCGGCGCGTTTGGCTGCGAGTAGCGCCCTGTCTGCCGCGGACAGTGTCTCGTCGAAACTCGAAGCGTCGTCTGTTCCGCATACTCCAAAGCTCGCTGTGAACGATGGTTGCTGGCTGTTCGCTGCCTCGAGTGCGAGTCCCTCTCGCACTCGCTCAAGAACTGCCACCGCGTCGGTTTCACCGAGGTTCGGGAACACGACCACGAACTCATCGCCGCCATAACGAGCGACGAGATCCTCTGCACGTGTGCACTCCCGGAGCACTCTGGCAAAACGCCGGAGTGCCCGGTCTCCGGTGTCGTGGCCGAAGGTGTCGTTGATCTTCTTGAAGTTGTCCAGATCGCCAATCGCAAGAATGAACGACGTTCTGTTCCGAATAAGCCCACCTACGTGGTCTTCGAGGATGCGCCGATTTGCTATGCCGGTGAGAGGATCGGTGGCTGCTTGACGCTTTGTCTGCTCGAGGGCCCTAAGCATGCCGAGCCTGTTGCCGGCGGCTCCGCTGATTCCTTTGATGCGATCAACCTGTTGGTCATCCCAAGGTTGCGCCACAGGGGCGCTTGAATGGAGAACGCCAAGAGGCCGGCCCATGAACATCACCGGAGCACAGACCGCACTGCACGGCTCCGCGTAATTCTCGCGGAGCTTAGGACAGGCATCCAGGCTTGCGCTCGATTCGGTCACCTGTGTGCGGCCTCTTCGAATCGCGGGGCAGCCCCACACCGTTGAGACGGAACACAGTGGCGCGCATCCGCTTGCGTCCTCGAGCACAACGGAAAGGTGGGCCTCACTGGAATCAGCGAGCATCAACTCGCTCGGGGAACGGGGAAGCGCAACCTCTAGGGCCGTCCGGACCACGGCATAGACCGCTTCCTCAGTCTCTGCCATTTCCATCGCATCACCCAACTGGTGACTGAATGTGCTGGACATGATCTCAGCCTCGATGCGCTCGGTTACGCGTCTTTGCTGCACGAACATGGTGTGGACAATCCACATTGCAAGTAGGAGGAACGTGAGCACTGAGCCAACTGCAGTGCCCAGACCCAGCGCACGCGTGGTGCGTAGCTGCGATGCAAAAGCCGCGTCTGCTTCTGCCACGTTGCGGCGGGACAGATCTGCCGCGTTCTCGAACGATGTTTCGTACTGCTTGCGAAGACTCCGGTTAACCCCCAGTGCGCTTCTCTTCGCGGCTTCGGGGTCATTTGTGTATTGCGCGAAGTCGGCATCAACAGCAGAGAGCCAGGTTTCGAAGCCGTCGCGGATCAGCACGATGTTTGAGGCTTCGAGCGAGTCGGCGGGGTAGATGCGTTCTGCACGGTCGAGCGCACTACGGAGTGCTGGGACCCGGACTTCGTTGATCTCCTCAGCGAACTGCTGGTCGCCAGCGAGCAGGTAACCGCGTTCGTCATTCGCGGCTGCTTTTGCGTTCACCGCCGCGGTGGCGAGGTCCCGGTCGTAGGGGTAGGCCTGTTCGGACATCGTTGCTTCGGTCCGCTCCAGATTGTTGAGCTGGATGGACCAGGACGCGGTCGAAGCCGCGGTAAGCACGAGAATCAGGCCGAATACGGCTATGAGGCGTCCCCTGAGGGCTCCAAGATTGGGCACACTAATCATTCGGCCGCTAAGTGCCCGGGTGAAGAAATCAGGCACAATCAGTACTCGAGAATGTGCCTGTTACCAGGTATCCTTGAGATGGATTGGTGATCCTCCATCCGCGGCCAAGGAGGTTTCCATGATTGACGCGGATTTTGCGAAACTGCCACGTTCTGTTCGAGAGTTTCGGCCTCAATGTCCGGGCTGCACACCAGCTGCTCTGACTGCCGACGAGGCACGGCCTTGCAGTTCCTATGATTGCCCCGGCTTACCGCCCGAACTTAAAGTCACCTGCGATTCGTGCATGTATGACTTTGCTGCAGGCGATGGCCAGTTCAAGTGCGACCATGACGTGTGCGAGACAGCCCAGCGCCTACAGGGCAATGTTGAGACCTACCGGACTTGGGTGAACCACCTCGTCTCAGAGCCCATGACCTAGCTGAGCCACAATTTATTTTTGGGCCAGGCGACGTTGATCGTTGACCTGCTTGACGTCCGTCTCAGTCTGTGAGACGGACCGGACTCCCTTATACCTTGTGCCCTACACTCCGGTATCCCGCTAGAGATCAGGCTTTGAGGGATTGACCTGACCGTGGCTACTGGGAGGCTCACAGCCCACAGAGAGTCATTCTCATTATGTGGGAAATGTCATTGTTTTGGTCGTTTGACCTGCAAAGTCACGCTCAGTCGTAACGGATTCGTAATTTGCGCAAATCCTGAAAATTGACGCTAGGTTCCATCGGAAGCGGCGGGGGCCAACGATCAGTACCGAGGAGGTACAA
>CAYUOD010000114.1:0-3821 GCA_964446225.1 uncultured Acidimicrobiales bacterium
CCTGACGGCCTTGAGCTTGTTCGCAGTATCGCAGGTCTCCCGAGTGACGTCTGATCTGCTGAGCATTGGCCAGGTGGCGCAGACCACCGGTCTTGCCGTCTCGGCCGTGCGGTACTACGACGACATTGGCCTCATTGAGGCGAGCGCTCGGGTTGGCGGCAAGCGCAGATTCGCGCCGGAGATCGTCGGACGCGTGAGCTTTGTCCAGCGTGCACAGGAAGCCGGGTTCTCGCTTGACGAGATTGCTCTCATCCTGGACGACACCGATGGCGACTGGCAGGGCCTGGTTGCCGCCAAACTGACTGAGATCACAGAACGCCGTAACCGACTGGACGAGATGATCGTGCTGTTGAGCGAGATTCAGAAGTGCGGATGCGAAGTCGTCGCTGAATGTCCCTTGAGCATTCCAACCAGCTGAGAGCAGATGGTGCGAGAACCCCAGTTCATAGAGGTCACAGAGCACGGTGGCGGCATCGTCATGATCACGTTGAATCGGCCTGCGCAGAAGAACGCCCTGTCGATAGCGCTCAGAGACGAGGTGAGCGACGCCCTCCAGTGCCTCGCCGACGATGAGACAACGCGCGTCGTTGTTCTCACGGGCGAGGGGCCGGTGTTCAGTGCTGGCTTCGATCTCCAGGAGTTTGCTGATGCTGACTCCCAGCAGCAACTTTGGCAGTCAAGCGATCGTTTTCACCATGCCGTGTTGCGATTCCCGTTGCGTACCATCGACGCGGCAGAGGCACTTCAGATAGGCCTTGTGTCTGCGGTGACCTCCGCGGATGGTCTACTGCCCGAAGCGCTGAGCCGCGCTGGGGCGATCGCTTCGGCACCCCGAGAGGTGCTTCTGGCCATGAAGGCGAAGATCATTGCGGTGGCCAACATCTCAGAGGACTTGCCGACCCTTGAACTCTGATCGGCCGTCTGGGCTGACAAGTGACGGTGAGCCAGTCTGTAGGCGGGGTTCTGTCCGTACCCGAGGGCACGTGGTGACCATCCATCTCAGCGGCCTACCCGAATGTGCTTCGCAAGCGAAGCGGACGAACCGCCCATACATTCTGCTCGACCTTGCTCCAGGTGGGGTTTACCAAGCCATCTCAGTCACCTGAAATGCTGGTGCGCTCTTACCGCACCGTTTCACCCTTACCGGGGCTGCGAACAGTCCCGGCGGTCTATTTTCTGTGGCACTTTCCTGCGAGTCGCCTCGACTGGCCGTTAGCCAGCACCTTGTCCTGTGGAGCCCCGACCTTCCTCGACAGGTTCCCCATTGCTGGACTCCTGCCGCGGTCACCCGACTGACTCACCGTCGTTCAACAGGCTACCTGCCCGGGACTGTCGTCGATGGCTCGGGCTGAGGCCGACCCACCGACGACAGAGTGCCCTAGAACTCGATCGCTGACAGAGCGCCGTGCCAGCCTCGGGATCGCTCAAGAGCCAGTTCCCACTGTCCACGATCAAGCGTGCCGTTGGGCTCAAGTGTCACTTCGGGTTGCCAGTGCGCGCCGACATCCTCCAGCGACTTTCGGTCGCCGGTCCCCAGCTGAGCCATGAGTGCAGCGCCGAGTGCGGTGGCCTCGCGCTGGCGAGACACCGCAACCGGTCGCTGGGCAGCATTCGCCAGCGCCTGCACGAATACGGGGTTCGCGGTCATGCCGCCGTCAGCGCGCAGAACCGCGAGCGTGAATCCGCTATCTGCTTCGATAGCAGTAATGAGGTCAACCGCACGCTGTGCGACTCCCTCAAGCACCGCACGAACGATGTGAGAACGGTTTGTACCCCGCGTGATACCAAGCAGCGAGCCTCGCGCACCATAGTCCCAGTCGGGCGTGCCGAGTCCGAGCAGAGCGGGGACGTACTGGACACCGTCGGTCGTTTCGCAACCGGCGGCCACCTCTGCACTGTGTTCAGCCGAGTCGATGATGGCGAGATCATCGCGGAGCCATTCCACGTTGGTGCCAGCACTCAGCATGATTGCCTCAAGGCCCCACGTGAGGCGTCCATCAATTTGGGAGGCCACGATCGGGAAGGCGCCGTGTTCGCTGAGCGACTCAGCCGCCGGGCGCTCAGAACCGAGGCAGATGTCGAGCATGGCTCCGGTGCCGAAGGTGATCTTGGCAATACCGCGGGTGGTGGCGCCCTGTCCCGCCATGGAGGCCTGTTGATCGCCGAGAATGGCCGAAATGATCGGGCTACCGGGCAGAGCGCTGGCCACGGCGAGTTCTCCCGCCGAGTCGACCACGGTCGGGAGTTGGTGGCGGTCGATTCTGAGGAGCCTGAGTATGCGCTCATCCCAGTCCATGCCATCTGCGGTGCGCAATGTGGTCACGCCGGCGTTTGTGGCATCGGTGATGTGGGAGCTGCCCTGCGAGAGACTCCAGGCAATCCATGAGTCCACAGTTCCAACGCAGAGGTCTCGTGATCGCTCGGGGTCTGCGGCATCCAGCAACGCTTCGGCTTTGGTTGCGGTCGCGTTGGGTGCGGTACGGAAGTCGTCGGCTCTGAGTTCGAGACAGCGGCCGATCGTGCGCAGGTCCTGCCAGCCGAGCGCAGGGGCTACAGGTTCTGAGGTCGCGCGGTCCCACACGATTGTGGATGCTCGCTGATTGGTGATGGCAACGTTGTCTACACCACCCACCCTGTCGATCGCTGCGCTGGCGCCTGCGACGACGACGTGGGCGAGTTCGGCGGCATCAAACTCGACAAGTCCAGGAAATGGCGTCGCGGGGGCAAGCGGATAGCGATCCTCGACGAGGTTGTCGCCATTGAGGTCAATCACCATGATCCGTACGCTGCTCGTACCAGCATCTACGACCAGTGTTTTCATCGTGCTCCCTGCCGCATCTTGGCTGCTCTTGAGTTACTGAACAGCGCTCCAATCATGCCAACTGAGCTAGCGATCGTAAGCAGCAACAGCACGCTGAAGATCGAAAAAGTTTCGTCCCGAATGAGTCGGAGCACGATCGTCGCGCTCATCTGCGCTGCAGCGAGAACCACTGCGGCGACGGTGCCGTGCGCTAAGGGGAGTCTCGTGGAGACTCGTGCTGCGACGTAGCCGGTGAACAGCATCCCGAACATCCAAAGAAGAAAGCTCAAGATATTTAGGGCGGACTGGGTATCGGCGGCGGCCCCGATTAGTGCCCCGGGCACGACGATGATGGCGCCGTTCGCGACGGCGATCAGAATCGTCCGTACTTCGAGGTCGGGCAACCTCATGGAAACGGAACCGTACCGAAGTCGTGCAGAAGGCCCAGCTTCCCAGGATTCATGATGCCGTTGGGATCGAGCGCCTTCTTGAGCGTCTGGAGAACATCAAAGCTGCCGCCGAGAGCCTCAGCCATGAACCTGCCGCGATTGAGTCCCACGCCGTGGTGGTGGCTCAGCGACGCACCAACTGCGAGTGCTGCACGGGTCCCGGCGTCCCACGCGGCTGTGTAGGTCGAACTGATGCTTGCGGGGTCTGACTTGCCAGCAAAGGTGAAATACAAACAGGCGCTGTCGCTGTACGCATGGCTCTGATGTGCCGTGGCGATACTGATTCCGTCGACTGCCATGAGCGCAGAGCGGACCTGTTCGTAGGCTCGCCCTACGGAGCTCCACGGCACGGTGAGTTCCATCGTGTCGATGACGTAGTGCCGCTGCGTGAGGGCTTCGAGACCGGCGACGTCGTTGCGATGGTCGAGCCACTTGTCGACAATTTTGGGTCCGAGTTCGTCGGCACTGGCACACTCTTGCGCGACGATGCGCATCGAGGCCTCGATGATCTCACTGTCGCCTTCATCCATTGCGATGAGCAGGTGAAGATCGCCGGTGTCGTAGGTGCGCGC
>CAYUOD010000114.1:3921-7263 GCA_964446225.1 uncultured Acidimicrobiales bacterium
GTTCTTCGTTACAGCGGCGCAGGAGTTCGCTCACCTGGTCGGCGTGCGTGACTTGCGCGACGATTGCTCCGAGCTGGGTCACTTCGTCGTCCAGGGCCCAGGCCATTGCGAGGGGCCACCAGTCGCGGCTCGCGTCCGCGAGCGAAGTCTGACTGACGGTTATGTCGGCTGCTTCAAGTGCGGCCACGAGGCTGTCTGAGGGCAACACGCGTCTGGTGTTGAGGTGGGCGCCTACTGCGTGGTTGCCCGCAAACGCGATGGGCGGTGTTGGTTCACCACGGCGCGGGGCGAAGCTCATGACCCGGAGGCGTCCTCGCTGGTCCGCGAAACTTCAAATTCACGATCGAGCTCGGCCACGTAGTCCTTGAGCGCCTGTTTCTTGTCGCTGGCGCTCCATGAAAGTTCAGACGCGAGCATCTCAGCGACGTCGGCTGCAGCAGCCTTGGCCCCTTCGCGTTTCCACAGCCGTGCACGGGTCCGCCGGTCCAGCACGTCACTAATCGAGCAGGCCATCTCAAACCGGATTGCGAACAATGCTTCGGCCCGAATGTATTCGAGGCCGTCCACAAGCGGCAGGGCCAGCGTTGGGTCCTCGGCAATCAATGAGAGCACAGCAGAGGACTCAGAGCCGTAGCGCCCGTGGAGGTGTTTGCCCCAAGGGTCGCTTGGGGCCGGCTCGCTGGTTGCACCCAGTAGGCGGAGCTTCTTCGTCTTCGAGCGTTCTTTGCGTCCCAGTCGGTGCATGACCTCGTTCACCGTGTCAGCAGCCATGTTGCGATAGGTGGTGAGCTTCCCACCGTTAATGCTGATGAGACCCGAATCTGAGGTCTCCACTTTGTGACCGCGCGACAGGTCAGCGGTTCTACCGCCCGAAGAACTCTTCACCAGTGGTCTGAGGCCTGCCCAGGTGCCGAGGACGTCGTCAACGGTAAGTGCGGATCCGGTCGCGGCGTTGAGAGCACTGAGGAGGTACTCAACTTCGTCAGCGGTGCATTCAGGGTTGTTGATATCGCCGTCGTAGTCGGTGTCTGTGGTGCCGACGTAGGTGACGGACTCCCATGGCACAACGAATACCGAACGCTTGTCGCCGGGAACGGGCAGGACCACCGCAACCTCATTTTGAATCAGACTGCGCGGCACGGTGCAGTGCACGCCCTTGGCAGGCCGCAGTGTCTCGGGGTCGACACCGGCGTCCATGGTGCGGGTCTCGTCCGACCACACTCCCGTGGCGTTGACGATGACCTTCGCGTTGGCGGTGATCTGGCGACCGTCAGCTTCGATTCTGGCTGCGTACACGTTCCCGCTGGCGTCATGCTCAAAGCCGATGACATCGGCATGGTTGACCACGGTCGCGCCATGGTCGATCGCAGCGGTGCGGGCAATAGCGAGCGTGATGCGGGCGTCGTCGCCGCCAGCGTCGTAGTAGAGATAGGCCGAAGCGAGGCGATCCTCTCGCAGAGTTGGCATCAGTTCAAGGGCTTCAGCCTTGGAGAGCCGAGTGTGACGCTTACCGATGCGCCAGCCACCGGTGAGGTCGTACTGCCACATTGCGAGGCCGAGCAGCCTGGCGATGCGCTTGGGCATGACGCCACCCTTTTGCATGATCGGGATCATGAAGGGCAGTTCGTACACAAGGTGAGGGGCGTTGCGAAGGAGGCGTTGGCGCTCAGCGAGGGCTTCGTAGACGAGTTGGAACTCGCCTTGTTGGAGGTAGCGCAGGCCACCGTGCACCATCTTAGAACTCTTCGAACTGGTGCCAGAGGCAAAATCGTCGCGCTCGACAAGGGCCGTTTTGAGCCCTCGGCTGGCGGCGTCAAGGGCCACACCGGCCCCTGTGATTCCGCCGCCGATTACCAGCAGGTCGAATGATTCCGAGCTGAGAGATTCGAGCGCCGCGTCTCGCGTGAAGCGGACATTGGATTCGGTCATAGGTATATTCTACGACGGTCGTAGGGCCGTGGCAGACAGGTAAACAAACAATTGATGCTAATCAACAATGATTGTTGCTTTGTCTTGAGAATTGAGGCAGAATGGATCTCGTGAAGAGCCCAAGTCAACTCAGCGAGCTATTTCGTGAGCAGGGACTCAACGTCACTTCGCAACGGCAGCGGGTCTTTCGGGCACTTGCAGAAACGACCGCGCACCCAACAGCCGAAGAGGTCTGGAGTGACGTCCGCGTCGACCTCCCGACAGTTTCGCTCAGGACGGTCTACCAGACACTCAACGATCTTGTCGCAATGGGCGAGATCAGCCAGCTGCAGATCGGTTCGGGCTCAAGTCGCTTTGATCCAAACGGTGAAGGTCACCATCACCTGATGTGTGATGAATGCGGCGAGATCACCGATATCGCAGCCAATCACGTAACAACACCGGAGCCAGAAGCTGGTTTCGATGGCTTCCAGATCACAAAGACCGAACTCACCTTCCACGGCATCTGCGGCAACTGTCAGCGGAGCCATCCTGGTCGTGAGACCACAAGATCGTAATTTCCAACAAGAAAGCGAGCCATGCCAGAGCTGAACGGCACACAAACACATGACAATCTCAAGGAGGCCTTCGCCGGTGAGAGCCAGGCGAACCGCCGCTACCTCTACTTCGCACAGAAGGCAGACATCGAGGGCTACCCGGACGCCGCTGCGCTGTTCCGCTCAGTCGCCGAGGGCGAGACGGGCCACGCATTTGGTCACTTCGACTTCCTCGCTGAAGTTGGCGACCCTGCCACCGGCGAGCCGGTTGGCGAAACCGAGCTCAACTTCAAGTCAGCCATCGCTGGTGAAACCTACGAGTACACCGAGATGTACCCAGGCTTTGCCAAGACCGCTCGCACTGAGGGCTTCGACAAGATCGGCGAGTGGCTTGAAACGCTGGCACGCGCAGAGCGCAGCCACGCAGGCCGTTTCCAGCAGGGCCTTGACGAGCTCTAGTCACCCAGTCTCGTACTGATACTCGATTGTGGCCGGGTTCGCCCGGCCACATTTGTTCTCAAGGATCTCGCTATGAGCACCATTTACGACCCCAATCACCCCAAGTACGCCGACGAGACCGACTTGCGCGCCGAGATGGACCGCGTCTTTGACCTCTGTCACGGCTGCCGACTGTGCTTTAAGTTCTGTCAGTCATTCCCGTCGATGTTCGAGATGATTGACGCGATTGAGGAGCAGGACTCTTCACAGATGACGCCCGTCCAACAGGATCAGGTCGTGGACGAGTGTTTCAACTGCAAACTTTGCCATGTCAACTGTCCTTACACTCCTAGCAAGGGCCATGACTGGGAACTCGACTTTCCTCGACTCATGCTGCGCGCACAGTATGTGCTGCGCGAGAAGCGCCCGAAGTTCACGC
>CAYUOD010000115.1:0-7246 GCA_964446225.1 uncultured Acidimicrobiales bacterium
GGGATGTGCGTATTCGGTGGGGCTCGCGTTCATGCTGTCGATCCTAGGCGCGGCCGATTCTGCGGGGAGGCGTAGCCCCATCCGAAATAGCGTAATGGGGCTACGCCTCCGCATGATCTGGTGTGGGACTCCGGACTGAAGTGTCTCGAGTTGGCGCCGGCGCCGGAAACAGTATCCGCACGAGGGCGACGGCAACCCCGGTAGCGACTAGCTGTGCGGCAATAAATGGGGGCACCGATGAGGGCTCAATGCCAGCGAACGTGTCCGACAGGGTCCGAGCAATGCTCACCGCAGGATTTGCGAAGCTGGTTGACGAGGTGAATGCGAATGCAGCAGCGATGTATCCGGCCACGGCGTAGGCCGCGACGGGTCCCTTCTGTAGGCGGGCGACACCAAAGATGACCAGCAGTAGCCCGAGGGTGGCGACGCTTTCGGCGAGGACAAGATTGCTTCCCGACCGCGACTTTGTCGACATCACCACAGGGCTGAGGTCGAACATCAGATTTGCAGTGATTACACCTGTCACAGCGCCCCCGACCTGTGCCGGGATGTATGCGGCTGCGGTCCGGTTGTCGATCCCGCCCAGCAGTCGCTCAGCGAGCGTGACCGCCGGGTTGAAGTGTGCCCCCGACACCGGCGCAAACGCGAGGATGAGCGCGACGAGTGCGCCGGCGGTGGCGATGGCATTCTGCAGCAGCTGAAGGCCCACATCATCTGTCAGTCGCTCGGCCATGGCACCTGAGCCGACGATTGCTGCTAGGAGGAACACAGTCCCAACGAATTCGGCGAGTACTCGCCGGCCAAGGGGGACACCGGTCACTTCTGCACCGGGCCCGTATGAACCTCGTTGCCTGACTCGCTCCAGTCTTGAAGACCGCCCGGATAGCGTCGTACATTCTGATAGCCGGCCTGGACCAGCTGGGTGCCCACGAATTCGCTCCCGAGGCAGGCCTTGTTTGTGCAATACACGACAACGAGTTGGGTCAGGTCGCGGAGTGCGGCAGCTGCCTGTTCGGCGACGTTCTCGATACCGAAGTTGATAGCACCTGGGATGTGGCCGTTCTCGAATCCGCCGTCACCTTGCGCGTCGATCACGACCACTGCCGGATCCGCCAACGCCACCGCCACATCCGCACGCTGAATTGGCGGCAGAATCTTGTCCACCGGAGTTCCGCCCTCAGGCGAGGCGCCGAAGTGCTGGGTGTCTTCCAGGACTGTGTAAATCTCCCACGGCACACCGTCGAGGTCGCGGGTCCAGGCTTTGTCCTGCGTCGCAAAACAACATGTATGCGGATCGTCCACTTGCACTGTCAATCCGCGGTCGGCGATCCGCTGTGTCTCAGCGGCCACCGCGACAGTGTCCTCCAGCTCGATCCCGAGATGGTTGATTGTTCCGGGTGTGCCTTCATCCTCAATGACAATGAGTTTCAGGGGTGGGTCTTCGACGATGAAGTTCGCGTAGCCGGGTCGGTGTTTGTTGGGACCGACCCGCAGCAGCGCCGTGTAGAACTCGACTGCCGCATCAACATCGGCAACGTTCATGGACAGTTGGAACCGGGACATAGGGTTCTCTCTCTGATAGGCTTCCACTATTACACAGAACTATGGATTAGTTGAGATCGAATGTCAAGCTCATCGTCAGATCTGATACCTCCCGCCCTGGCACAGCGCCCGCTGCTTGACGCGATCGAGGTGCAAGAGCTTGCCGCGCTGTTTCGCGTGCTCGCCAATGACACGCGGCTGCGCATATTGCACTCCATCGCGATCGCAGGCGAGTGTTCAGTCGGAGACATCGCCACAACCGTGGGTGCGACGCCGCAGGCAGTGTCCAATCAGCTCCAGCGCATGGCCGACCAGGGAGTCGTGGCGACCCGTCGTGACGGCAACCGTATCTACTACCGGCTCATTGACCCCTGTGTTGGCGGTGTTATGGAACTCGGACTTTGCCTGCTTGGACATAATCCCGTCTGCTGACCGCGGACGTCCCACTTTGACGAGTGGCCTCGGTCTGGACCTAGTGTTGGGCATGGCTACATCAGACAGAGAACATTGGAATAAGCAATACGGGGGGGCTGAAGTCACAGGCGGCCCGTCAGAATTTCTGCAGTCGATCTCCGAACTGTTGCCACACTCGGGTGTTGCGATTGATATCGCAGGAGGCTCCGGAGGTGACGCTTGCTGGCTCGCTCAGCGAGGGCTCACGGTGACGCTCATCGAGGTGTCGGACGTGGCACTGGAACTCGCATCAAAGAGAGCAAGCGCGCTTGGTGTCGAGCTGGGAACAGCACAAATTGATCTCGAAAAGGACCCAATCCCCGGGTCGCCTTGGAGTCTGGTGGTACTGCGTAACTACCTGCAGCGGGATCTCTTCGGACAGATCGGCACAGGTCTTGCGGACGGAGGCATCCTGGCCGTCGCGCTTGCGACGCGAACCAACCTGGCGCGGAACGAGAATCCAAGAGCGGAGTTCTTGGTAGAGCCGGACGAACTGCGTGAGCTCGCAGGAGGCCTGTCCGTTGTGGAGTACTCAGAGGGCTGGACATCCGAGGGCCGCCACGAAGCGCGTCTGGTGGCCCGCAAGTCCTAGAACGATGTGTATCGGACAGTCGATACATCAGTTGGAGCGCCCGCTAGCTAGTCGCTTCTCAGCTCGAAGGCAGCAACTGCATCATCCACCTCGAGGTAGATGTTGTCGGCGCCGATGCGATCGAGGAGTCCGGATCGTTCGAACATGTCCCGCACTGGCTGTCGGAGTCTTGCGAACGAGATGTCGACCTCGGCCGCGTGGAGATCCTCGAGGAGTTCGCTGAGTGCCATTGTGGCCGTCGCGTCTATGTCGGAGATACCCTCAGCGTCGATTATGAGGCTGTGCGCCGGGGGCTCAGCGGTAGTGAGGCGGTCCTTGACGTCGCGGACGAAGAAGGCGGAGTTGGCGAAGAACAGTTCATCATCAATTCTGTGTATCAACAGACCAGCGAGGCGATGAGCATCATTATTGCGAGATACATCACGGTAGGTATCGGAGCCTTCGACACGTCCAAGTTCTGCAGTGTGGGGGCGTGCCACGCGAGCCAGAACCACCAGCAAGGAAAGCCCTACGGCGAAAGCGATACCTCCCAGCATTCCGAAGGTAAGGACGCCGACAATGGTGGACACACCGAGCCAGAATTCCGATCGTCGCACACGCCACAATGTGCGAAATTCCTTGGTCTCAAACAGACTCAGTCCCGCGACGATGACAATGCCAGCGAGTACGGCCAGCGGCAGCTTCTCGAACAGGGACGTAAGAAATACAAGGGTGATGACCACGAGTCCGGCGCAGATAAGGCCGACCAGGTTGGATTTGCCGCCGGCGTCTCGTTGTACGTAGCTGCGCGACTGGCTCCCGTTCACAGGCATGCCTTGCAGGAGGCCCGAGGCGACGTTTGACATACCGATGGCGAGGAACTCCTGATCCGCGTCAATCTCGTAGTCGCCCACTGTTGAGAGTGAACGTGCCGTAAGGAAACTGTCGGGGTAGGCCAGCAACGCTATCCCGAGTGCAGGCAGCAGAAGTTGTGTGAACTGGCTGAACGTAGCCGTTGGCACACCAGGAACAGGAACGCCGGACTTGATGCCGCCGACGACGGCCACACCTTCGGAATCCAGGTCTAACAGGGTCACGGCAAGAATCCCCAGAACCACGGCTACGAGCGGACTGGGAATCTTCGGTGCCAGTGCGCGGAGACCCAGGACAAGAACAATTGTCACCACGCCAATGAGAGTGGTCAGAGCGTGGATGTCGCCAAGGTTGCGTACGATTGCCGCAATGTCGGTGGTGTACAGACTCTCGTCTATCTCAAGACCAAAGATCGATTCCAACTGGCTCATTACGATGATGATTCCGGAGCCGTACACATATCCCGCGAGGATTGGCCGCGACAGAAGCTCGCTGATGAAGCCCAGTCTGAAAACGAAGCCCAGAATGCACCAGCCCCCTACGAGCAGGGCGGCAAGGCTGGTGAGTTGTACAACGTCGGCCTGATCGACCACGATCGGTGCGACCGCCGCTGCAGTCATGATGGCAACCGTGGATTCTGCGCCCATGTTCAGGTCTCGGCAGGTCCCGAAGATGGCGTAGGCCAGCAGAGCGGCCGCGGCGGCATATAGGCCTTGCACTGACGGGACACCAGCCAGCGTGGCGTAGGCCAACGATTGGGGGACTATCACCGCCCAGACCGTGAGAGCGGCTCGCAGATCGATACCTGCGGAGTTTTTGACCCCGTAGCCAATGCTGGCGATCCCAGGAACGTACTTCCTGTAGCCCGTCGGGTTCTTGGTGGCAGTGAGCGTCATGACTGGTCCCCGTCGGGTCTACTGGTGTTCGTCAATCCACTGCAGGGCGTCGTCGTTTGCCAGGCGAATCGTACTGTTGAGCCATTTGGTTGAGCGGTAGAGATTATCCTGGCCGATCTCGTCGATGACGCCAGCCAGAGCGAGTTGGTCCCGTACATTCTCGTCGTCGTAGACGACCATGAGCTGGCTGTCAGCATCGCGCAATGCTTCCGCGTATCTGGCGAGTGTCTCGGTGAGTGTGGATCCGAGGCTTGTGCGGCCACGCAGCCTTACGACGACAACAGAGTTATGCGTTTCACTTCCGACGTTAGGCAGCTGGTCTTCGAACACGGATGCTGAAGCAAAGAAGAGACTTCCGTAGGGCTGTATGAGGACAACTTCGTTTGGCGGCACATCGCTCGGTGGATCAACTTCGTGTATGCCCCGTTCATCCACAATCATCCGCTTGACGGTGAGATCGTTGGCTTGGCGAATCACGAACAGCAGGACCGACATTCCGACGCCGACAAGCACCGCGAACTGCAGTGGGATGATGATCGTAAGTACGAGAGTGACGAGCAGAGTCGCAGCCTGGATCTGTCCGGTCTTCCACACGGCGAGAATGTCATCCGGCTTGACGGTACGAAAGCCCACCACCATGAGGAGACCTGCGAGAGCAGGCATTGCTGTTTGGTCCACGACGCTTCCAAATACGAGGATGACGATTGCCATCACTCCAGCGGCGATGATCTGCGCCAAGCGAGTTTGCGATCCAGCTGCGGTAACGATTGAGGTCGCCGACATCGATCCGCCCACAGGCATTCCTTGGAATGTCCCAGATACCAGGTTGCCCACGCCCTGACCGATGAAGTCGCGGGACGCATCCGGATACTCCCCGTCGGGGTTGGGGAAGTTGGATGTGATCCCGGCACCCTGAACGAGGCCGACAAAAGCGAGTGAGAAGGCGGGAATGATGAGGGTCGGAATCTGGCTGAGTAGTGGTAGACGTGGACCAGGCAGACCGGAGGGAATGGAGACGCCAATGTCGGTGAGCGTGGCCACATCCCAGCCGAGAATCGGTACCGCCGCTGAGCCCACGACGACCGCCACGACGAGGCTCAACGCCCCTAGCCGGGTGCGTTCAAGGCTCAGGATGAGCACGATGGTGAGTATTCCAATGGTAATCGTACTGAGGTCGATCTCAGAAGGGTTGAGCAGGAGGTCGAGAGTCTTTGCCAACCGGTTAGCACCGGTGGCGTCGCGTCCTGTGAAGTCCTCGAGTTGGCCCAGCACAATGTTGATGCCGACGCCGCTGATGAAGCCGACCATCACGGCGTTTGAAACAAAGCGCAGAATGGAGCCCAGTTTGAGGAGTCCGGCGGCAAACATGACGACCCCGGTGAGGACCGCCAACGTGAACAGAGTGCGTTCCGGGTCGTCTCCCGCGCGGACGGCGTCAATATCCGATACGACTGCAGCCATAGCACCAGTCGCCTGCACGGTCATGAACTCTGATCCTGTCACGAACGCTGCGCCCAGCATTCCGAACAGGTACCCATACAGCCCGAACAACGGATTAACCCCAGCGAGCAAGCCACCGGCGAGACCGTCGGGAACGCTCTGTCCGCCCAGTACAACGCCAGCGATAGCGTCCTTCTTCAGCGTCTCTCGCCGGAAGAGTCCGGCGAAGCGATTTCGTATCGCGGTTAGCAGGGTGTGGCTCCTGAGATCACGAGCGGACAGGTCGCCCGCTCGTGAGCGCAAAGTATATAGCCGTCTTGCACAGCAGGACCGACTTACGCGAGCAGCAAGCCTCCGCTGGCCTGAATGACCTGTCCGGTGACCCAGCCAGCATCCTCGCTCAGCAGCCAGAGCACCGTTCTGGCTACTTCGTCAGGGTGAGCGGAGCGGCGGAGCGCCGTCTGCTGCGTCATCATCTCGACTGCCTCGGGTTGATCACCCATCGTGCGGTCGAACATCTCGGTCCGTGTGAGCCCGGGCGCAACTGAGTTGACTCGAATTCCCCGTGGTCCGAGCTCGTTGGCGAGCACCTTGGTGAGACGGTCACCAGCACTCTTCGTGGCTCCGTAGAGAGCGAAGCCCGGGACCGCCGTCTGACCGGCTACTGAGGGTGATGTTCACGACAGCACCCTTGGTCTTCTCGACTTCCCCGACGGCTTCCCGGGTGAGGGCCAGCACTCCTTTGATTCTGACCGCCAGATGACTGTCAATCGCCTCGTCACTTGTGAGCACGAGCGGGAGGACCTCAGCTGCCGCTGCGTTGTTCACGACGAAGCCGACCTGGCCGAACTCGAGGACCGCCCGCTCGATAATTTCGGTGGCGATTCCGCTGTCACCTACGTCGCTGCACATATAGGCGACTGTTCCGTCGTACTTGCTTGCGAGTTCCTTCAGGGGCTCTTCGCGGCGCCCTACGACCAGTACTTTCCCTCCGTCGGAGACGATGCCCTCGGCAATGGAGCGACCAATGCCGGTGCCACCGCCAGTAATGATTCCTGCCTTGCCTTCGAAACGACTCATTGTGGTTCCTCTCGTTGTGTTGAAGAGTCAGCGTAGGCTGGCCGAAGGAGACGTTGGCAGGTAGAAATCCCCAAATACCTATTCATTCGTCTAGAGCGACGAGATCAAGGGCGAATACTTCGCTAACGTGATGTTATGACGAGTGATGAGAGCCGAGGGGTAGATGTTCTGTCTGACGTGCTTGCGACGACCGCGATTGACAATGCCATCTTGTGCCGTGTTGAGCTCGTTGGACGGTGGGGCATGCTGTTCGAGTCAGCACCTCGCGTGAATCTTCACATTGTCGGACGTGGCACCTGCTGGTTGAAGTCCAGTGGTGAGCTGGAGCCACGACAGCTCGTTCAGGGTGACGTGGTGCTGCTTCCGCACGGCGCTGGCCACACCCTGTCAG
>CAYUOD010000116.1:0-7224 GCA_964446225.1 uncultured Acidimicrobiales bacterium
GCAACGACCCGGTCGTCATCACCAACGGCCATGACGCGCACTCCAGTCGCAGCCCTTCCTTGCGTCGAGATCGCGTCAACCGCGGTCCGAATCAGCACCCCAGCTGCATTTATCAACAGCAACTGCTCATCGGGCGTGACCATCATCGCTACAACAACGTGCCCCTTGTCATCGGTGATGCGAATGCCACGCACACCCATGGTTCCGCGGCCCTTCCGGGGATACTGCTCGAGTTCGGTGCGTTTTCCGTAACCCTGATCTGTGATCGTAAGCAGCATGACGTCCTCGGAGCCCTTGGCAGCTGAAACGACCGTATCTCCCTTGCGGAGCTTCATACCGCGGACACCACCAGCGGTACGACCCATTGCTCGCACCTCGGACTCGTTGAACCGAATCGTCTGGCCGGACCGGGCAACGAGAAAGATGTCATCCTCGCCGGAGGTCGGCATGACCTCCACCAACTCGTCGTCATCGCGCAGGCCAATCGCGATGAGACCATCTTTTCGAGATGAGTCGTAGTCAGTGAACTTCGTCTTCTTGACCTGTCCGAGCTTGGTGGTGAAGAACAGATAGCGCGACGTCTCGTAGTCCCGCGTGTCAACGATCGCCTGGATACTCTCACCAGGTTGCAGCGGCAGCAGATTCACCACGGCGGTTCCCCGGGCACTGCGATCACGCATTGGGATCTCGTGGGCTTTGACCCGGTAGACCTTGCCGCGAGTGGAAAACAGCAGCAGATAGGCATGGGCAGTGGTCGTAATCATGTGGGTGACATAGTTGCCATCCTTGAGACTTGCTCCCCTGATGCCGCGCCCCCCCCGCGACTGGACCCTGAACTCCATCGGGGACGTGGATTTGATGTAGCCGCCCGAGGTGAGCGTCACGACAAGATCCTCATCATCAATCAGGTCCTCGATATCGATTTCGCCCGGATCATGAGACAGAACGGATCGCCTGGGTGTGGCGAACTTGTCGGAGATCTCTCTCATCTCAGTCTTTATGACGTCACGCAATGCCGTCGGGTCGCCGAGGATGCGCTGCAATTCGGTGATGATGTCGCGCAGTTCGAGGAGTCGCTCATCGAGGCGCGCACGGCCGAGTCGTGTAAGACGGGCCAGAGTCATATCCAGGATGTGGTTCGCCTGGATCTCGCTGAAGAGGAACGGATCGGCCATGAGAGCGGTTCGGGCGGCATTACGGTCCTCGGATCCACGGATGGTCGCAATGATCTCATCAATCATGTCCTGTGCGCGGATCAGACCTTCGACGATATGTTCTTCATCCTTGGCTTTTCGTAGCCGGTACTCGGTACGGCGACGAATAACCTCGACCTGATGCTCGCAGTAGGCGCGCAGCACCTCTGCAAGGTTGAGCGTGCGAGGAATGCCGTCCACGAGAGCGACCATGTTGACGGCGAACGTCGTCTGGAGTGGCGTCATCTTGTAGAGGCTGTTGAGGATGACCAGAGCCGGCGCATCACGCTTCAGTTCAATAACGAGGCGGGTTTTTCCCTTGGCTGACTCGTTTCGAATAGCCCGAATTCCGTCAAGGCGTTTTGCATCGACTACTTCGGCGATCTTGGTCTCGATGGACTCGACTGAGGTCTGGTACGGAATCTCGGTCACGACGATGGTGTCGCTGCGATCTCCCTCGATGATCTCTGCCACCGCGCGCATGCGGATCGAGCCTCGACCTGTCCGGTACGCATCCAGAATGCCCTGGCGCCCCATGATGAGACCGCCGGTGGGAAAGTCGGGACCTGAAACGAACTCCATGAGTTCATCGGACGTGGCTTCGGGGTTATCCAGAACATGACAGGCAGCGTCGATAATCTCACCCAGATTGTGCGGTGGGATGTTGGTGGCCATGCCCACCGCAATACCCTGCTGTCCATTTACGAGCAGATTTGGGAAACGGGCCGGAAGAACCGAAGGCTCTTCTGTCTCGTTGGAGTAGTTGGGTACGAAGTCAACGGTGTCCTCGTCAATACCGGCCAGCATCTGCATTGCCAGGGAGTCCAGGCGACACTCGGTGTACCTCATGGCCGCGGGCATGTCATTTGGTGATCCAAAGTTGCCGTGACCGTCAATGAGCATGTGGCGTACCGAGAACGGTTGGCCGAGCCGCACGAGGGCGTCGTAGATCGCCTGGTCGCCATGTGGGTGATAAAGACCCATCACATCGCCCACCACACGGGCGCACTTCACGTAACTACGGTCGGGCCGCACGCCCAGGTCATACATACCCCACAGGATTCTGCGGTGCACGGGCTTGAGGCCATCTCGAGCGTCGGGCAGAGCCCGGGAGACAATGACCGACATGGCGTAATCAAGGAACGAACGCTCCATCTCCTCGGAAATGGTGATGGGCTCCACGCCACTGACGATGAGATCATCCTCGCCGCTCAACACGATGTCACCGTCCGTTGAGCCGCCATTCAGGGGGCCACCGTCCTCGGAGTCATTGTTTTCTGGGTTCTCTGGGGGAACGTCACTCATGGGTGCTCCGAGTTATACAAGCGAAATGGGGATCGAAGGACAACTAAATGTCCAGGAAGCGCACGTCGCGTGCGTTCGTCTGAATGAACTTCTTGCGGCTCTCAACGTCATCGCCCATGAGCGTGCTAAAGACCTCATCAGCGACCGCAGCAGCCTCGACGTTGACCTGAAGCAACGAGCGCCGAGCCGGATCCATCGTGGTGTCCCACAGTTCCATGGCGTCCATCTCTCCGAGGCCCTTGAGGCGCTGAAAGTCGGCCTTGTGGTTGGGATGCTCGGCCAGGAACCGGTCCTTCGCGAGATCATCCTTGAGATAGGTCTTCTCGCGTCGTGCAATCTCAGTTGAGTACAACGGTGGCTGCGCGATATATACGTGACCTCGATCTACGAGATGGCGCATGTGCCTGAAAAAGAACGTAAGAAGCAAAGTACGAATGTGACTGCCGTCGACGTCTGCATCACAAAGCAGAATCACCTTGTGATAGCGAATTTTCTCAACGTCGAACTCCTCGCTTACGCTGGCCCCAATCGCGGCAATGAGTGCCTGAACCTCGGTGTTCTTAAGCATCTTGTCGACGCGAGCCCGCTCGACGTTCAGGATCTTTCCCCGAATTGGCAGTATCGCCATGATCTTTGGATCTCTGGCGTCCTTGGCTGAGCCACCGGCCGAGTTACCTTCGACGATGTACAACTCTGACTCTCGCGGTTCGCGAGATGAACAGTCAGTGAGCTTGCCGGGGAGCCCAGCGCCATCGAGTGCCGACTTGCGCCGCGTCATGTCTCTTGCTGTGCGAGCAGCGATGCGGGCCCGCTGCGCCTGAAGGGCCTTGGTGACGAGTGCCTTACCCTCGTTCGGGTGTTCTTCCAGCCACTCAGCCAACTTCTCGTTCGTAGCTCGTTCCACGAGCGAACGCATTGACACATTGCCCAGCTTCGCCTTGGTCTGACCCTCGAACTGTGGCTCAGCCAGGCGCACGGAAATGATGGCGGTAAGACCTTCGCGGATATCCTCGCCCTGGAAATTGCTTTCTTTTTCTTTCAGGAAGTTGCGAGCCCGCGCGTAACGATTCACTGCGTTCGTAAGCGCCTTCTTGAATCCTTCTTCGTGCATGCCGCCCTCATTGGTGGCAATGCCGTTGGCAAAGGAGTGGATCCCGTCCTGGTTGAAGCCAGTGTTCCACTGGAACGCAATCTCAACTTCCTGGTCAGACTCAACTGCCTCCAGATGGCCTACTTCAGAGAACAGCGCCTCCTTTGCGGCATTCACGTGGCGCACAAAATCTGAGATTCCGCCGGCGTACTGATAGACAACTTCAGTCTCATGGCCTGCGCGCTGATCCTGGAACGAGATTCTGAGGTCCCTGTTCAGGAACGCCATCATCTGGAGACGCTCCATGAGCGTCTGACCACGAAATACCGTGTCTTCGAAGATGGTGGGATCAGGCCAGAAGCGAATAATGGTGCCGGTGCGTCCGGTGGGAGACTCGCCCAGAATCTCCATAGCACCCTGAGATTCGCCACCATCGGCAAAGATCAACCTGTGGCGTTGCCCGTCGCGATCAATCAACAGTTCGAGGCGCTTCGAGAGCGCGTTCACCACCGAGACTCCAACGCCGTGCAGTCCCCCGGAAACCTTGTAGCCCTCTCCGCCGAACTTTCCACCTGCATGCAGAACAGTGAGCACGACCTCAGCAGCAGACATGCCCTCAAACTTGGCGTGAGGGTCTACGGGGATACCTCTCCCGTCGTCAGTGACCTGACAGGACCCGTCGTCCAATAGAACAACGTCAACTTCGCCACAGTATCCGGCCATTGCCTCGTCAACAGAGTTATCCACAACCTCGTACACGAGATGATGAAGTCCAGTCAGTCCCGTGGAGCCGATATACATGCCAGGGCGCTTACGTACCGCCTCAAGACCCTCAAGAACTTGGATGTCCTTTGCGCCATAGGACCCAGTTGTCAAGGATTCATTCTCCACATTGCTCACAGAGGAACTCCTTCGAAGTCAACAAAAACTCGCCTGAGCCTGCCGACATCTCAGAGCAGTACCCCCCTACCTACATGCCCCCCTGCGGGCATCAGAGTGACATTGAGCAATAGCAGAAAGGACTTCCTCCATCATATCAGCCTCCTGAGCACTTGATGAGCACCGTTGTGAAGAAACTCGACGCCGTCTACTGCCTCTGTGGTTTCACGCGAACAGAGAGTCGAACCACAAGGTCCGGGCCGACTTCTTGTGTGATCGCAGCAAGGACTTCTGGCTCAAGATAACGCACCTGGGTGGCCCAGCTTGGATCTGAGACTTCGAGCCACAAGGACTTATCGCGGATCTGAATCGGCCGCACCTGCGCAGCCAAAACGGGACCCACAACCTGTTCCCAATGAGCAATCACGCCAACGATGGTCGCTGGCTCGGCCATGCCCAGCGAACGGGCAATCACCGACAACGAATCCTGAATAGACCGGGGATCGACGTCGATGCGAAGCTTCCGTCTGGCGGTCATGGCTGTGATCCTGTCACAACTCCAGCGTGAATAAAAAGGGAATGATCACTGTGGACTCCCGGTGGCAGTAGCCCGGTTGTCGTCAGAACCGTTTGACCCTCAGGCAGGTTGGCAACAAGTGCCGCAGCCCGATGCTCATCGAGTTCACTGAAGACGTCATCCAACAGCATGAGCGGCGCAACGCCGGATCGCATCGACGAGAGCCTTTGGCCACCAAGACGCAGAGCGAGCGCGCACGAGCGTTGTTCTCCCTGAGACGCATGGGACCGAGTCGACAAGCCGTTCACAGCTATAACAATGTCATCTCGGTGAGGCCCAATTGTCGACAGCCCCCTCCGTAGATCGTCCGGGCGAGACTGGGCCAGAGCTGCACTGAGTCCCTGCTCTCGCCAGGGCGCGACGTAACCAAGAGTGATTTCGCCCTGGGCGTTATCCCCCACCGCTATTGATCGAAACTGAGAAGTGACCTCGGGCTGAAGCGCTTGAAGCAGCGCCAAACGAGCCTCCACGAGTGCCTCTCCGAACTCCACAAACTTCAGATCAAAAACAGCCAGCGTGTCAGAAATCTCTGAGGACAGGCGGCCCTTGGCCTGCTTGAGCAAGCTGTTCCGCTGACGCAGCACCTTGTCAAAGTCAGTACGCAGATTCATCTCCCTCACACTCTGCTGAGCCAGAAGATCATCCAGATAATCCCGCCGCAGAACCGGTCCACCTTTGATGAGCTCAAGGTCATCTGGAGAAAACACGGTGACCTGAAGAAGTCGAGTCAGATCACGCGCTCGAACCACCCGCTGCTTATTGAGCTGCATCCGTGTCCTTGCACCACGGGAAAGCTGGAGCTCGACCAACAGCGCGCGCTCTGCATGGAGCTGGGCACGGATGACGGACGTTTCCTCGGGGATCCCAATCAGGGTGTCGGTGGTTGCTCCGCGAAAGGATTTGAGGGTGGCGACAAATGCCATTGCCTCCAACAGGTTCGTCTTACCCTGTCCGTTGCTACCGCTTACGACTGTGACTCCCGGGGAAAGCTCCAGTTGGGTAGCTCGGTGATTACGAAAGTTTGAGAGCCAGAGTGATTCAAGAAGCACGGCCTCAGCAGCGCTAGCGCACGCGCACAGGCATCAAGACATACACAAAGTCAGTGCTGTCCTGTGCGTGAAGCAGGGCCGGCCGTTCACCATCGCGGCTCTCAAGCATTACCTCATCAGCTCCCGTGCACTCCAGGCCGTTGAGGAGATAATCGGGATTGAACGCAAGGGTGAGATCTTCACCGTCGTATTGGGCTTCAAGAGATTCCCGCGCCTCACCAACATCCTGAGTGATGGCCACAAGTTCCAGTGCACCTGCACTCTGGCCAAGCCGCACCGGTGTGCTTTCGCGCGCAAGCAACTTCACCCTACGAACCGCATCGATGAGCTGTTCGCGCCCGATAACCAACTTGTTTGGAAAATCACTTGGTATGAGCTGACGATAATTCGGGAACTCTCCCTCAATGAGTCGTGTCCGGATCTTTGTGCTCCGGCCAGTGACAATGCTGCCAATCGAAAAGACAATCTCGCGCTCGCCGAGTTGGAGTTCAATCTCTTCGGTATCGCTAAGCACACGACTCAGCTCCCCAAGTGCCCGTGAGGGCACGATGACCTTCTCGCCCTCCTCAAGAATCCCTGGGTCAGGCAGATCTCTCAGTGCCAGACGGTAGGAGTCGGTGGCCACAAGCCGCAGACCACCCTCTTCAGCTGACAACAACACTCCAGTGAGGATAGGGCGGGCATCGTCAGAGCTTGCTGAACTCACAACCTGCTTGAGGCCTTCTGCCAGATCGGCCGACGGCAATTTCAGGACTGTTCCCTCGGTATCTGCAATACGTGGGTAGTCGTCCAGAGAAAGTAGTTGCACGCTGAACTCCGAGGGTCCTGCTTTGATCTGAGCGTGATCGTCCACAACCTCGATCTCGACCGCCCCAGGACTGACCGCTCGCACGATCTCACTTGTCAACTTGGCTGGCAGTACCGCTCCCCCGTCGGTCTCACCAGAGACCGTGATGGTTACTTGAATCGTGAGATCCAAATCGCTGCCTGTGATCTCCAATTGATCGCCACCAAGAATGAGACGAGCTCCTGACAAAACGGGTAACGCGCCACCTCGGCCTGTTACAGCACGACTCACGGTGCTAAGCGCGTCCACTAGTACGTCACGTTCACAACGGAACTTCACGATGG
>CAYUOD010000117.1:0-7222 GCA_964446225.1 uncultured Acidimicrobiales bacterium
AGTCTCCGGCCTTGCGCATGCGCTCGTACTCAAGCATCTTGTCGACGCGAGCGTGAATCGTGCGGAAGTTTGTGAGCATGCCGCCGAGCCAGCGCTGATTCACATAGGGCATATTGCCCTTGTTGGCGCTGTCCGCGATTGCGTTCTGGGCCTGCTTCTTGGTGCCGACAAACAGTACGGTGCCGCCGTCGGCTACGAGATCACGAATGAACTGGTAGGAAACGTCGAGCTGTGAAAGCGTCTGGGCGAGATCGAATACGTGGATTCCGTTGCGCTCGCCCCAGATGTATCGCTTCATCTTGGGATCCCAGCGGCTGGTCTGGTGGCCAAAGTGCACACCGGATTCCAACAGCTGTCGCATAGTTACGACGGGTGCCATAGTTTTTCTCCTTCCCACAGTTCTCCTCACCAGATGCTGCGCGTCTTCGCTGTGAATCCGCGACCGTGGGATGCGTCTGGCTGTGATGTTGTTCCGCGCTGTTGAGTCCGGAATGGACCCAGAAACGCGACCGCCCATTGTAGACCACCTACTCGATGCTGTTTGGACGCAGACCAGGAGCATAGGAATACCTGATCAGAATCAGGTTCGCCATGTCTGAGAGTCTCTCCAGAGATTCACCGGTAAATTGATCCAGAGCGAAGGAAACAAGTGCCTTACAGGTAGGGCCAAGTCCGGCAACCGCAAGGCGGGTCTCTCGGATCACCGCTTTGTTGCCCATGAGGCCGCCGTGCGAGCCGGAGGGCACCACGACGCTCTTGCCGTGTTCTCCCACACCAACCTGGTTCGGTGGCACGGTGGTGTCCAAGCGCGACCCAATGCTGCGCAGTTGCACCTGATCTGGCATCTTCTTGCTCGCCATATTCTGCAGGAAGTCGGAGTCAGGCACCATCTGAGCGAGCGAGGGTGACTCAACGGGTACAGGGAAGACCGAAAGTTGTTCGCTCACGGCCTCAAGCACCTGATCTCGATCCACGATGACGGCTGTCTTGGCGTGCGGTGAGCCTTGGTGTGGTGTACCAACGGTGACAAGATTTTCCAGAGTTACCGGCAAGACGACTGCCTCCTGAATAGCCTGTCGCGCAACTAGACCTCCCTGGCTGTGCGCTATCACGTCGATCGGGATGCCCGGATTTTGCTTTGCCACCTCGTCCAGAAGCCGCGCGAATGCGACAGCACTCAGACGAATGTCCTGACCAGTCCGAACAGCGTCGTAGTCGCTCTCGGGCAGGTCGAAGTTTGTGCCGGTTCCGGGAATCCGGCCGCCTCCGTAGCTGAACTGAATGACGTCGCCCTCGTCGTAGCCCAGTGCACCGCTCTCAAGCTCCAGCGGCTTGGCGCTGGAGCCTCCCAGGCCTGGCACAAAAATGGCAATCCTGCGCTGGGCAACAGCCGGCGGCGGCGTCCCCGCGGCTGTGCAGTCAGCCTGGGACCGGTTGAACTCGTTGTAGCTGTTCCACACGTCCCTGAGTTGACGCAGCGGACCATCGGGCAGAAGATTTCGCAGCTCCTCGAAGTCTGCGAGCACATAGAGGGGAATTTCCAGGAGTGAACTGCCCCGACGAATTCCTGCGGCGATGATCTCTCCTGATCGATCCAGAATCCAGCCGACGCCGTCTTCCACCTCTACGAACACCGCTACGACCCGACCTGAAGCGTCGACAACGCTGCGCGCTCCGAGTCCGAAGACTCCGCTGGCCCGCGAAATAATGCCCCCCGCAACCTGTCGCATGCTCGGACCAGGCGCGCTGAGCTCGTTGGGCGCCACGAGCCACACACGCGCTACGCCGCCTCCCATGAAACCGGTTGGATCCAGGTACGCGGTACCCCGAAGCAGACCGAAGTGCAGGCGCCTGGATGCCCTCCCGATGACTGACCCCTGCTGTACGGCATCGCCGCGCCGCAGACTCATTGTTCGCAGACCCGTGTAGGTGGTTCGGAAGCCGCCGGGGTGCTCAACGGCAACCACCAACGAATACCCCACCATTCCCGCAAAGGAAACGCGCCCAGCCGCGGCTGCGACCACAGGCTGACCAACTCTGGTCGCGAACTCGAGTCCCCGGTTACCCGCGCCAAACGGTGAGCGAGGCGCTCTGAACGGATCACTCAGCGGCGCTTGAACGGGGGTAGCGAGCACGATGCCCTGTTCAGCCGAGGCAGACTCAGTGAGTCCCACCAGCAGTAGCAGCACAGATATCAGCGCTATGGCGAGCGTTCGCACAGAGCCTCCTCAACACAAGGGGGAAGCTCCTCACATCAAGGGCGCGGTGACACGGCGGCTGTGACGTCGAGCTAGGAGCACCCGCCCGGAATCCGATCGAGCCAGGCCCTGAACTCGAGAGTGAGCCTGAGAGTGGCATCTGCAACTGACAAGTTGTTGTGCTCGGCGAGGTCGATCAGCTCGCGCGGATCAAGCAGCAGATTCCAAAGAAATACCGCATAGTCGAGGTCGCTGGATGCGAGCCGGGATCCGGCCGGGTCCTGTTCGAGCGCGCCACGAACCAGCCGGTAGATACGACCAATCACGGGATCATCCTGCCGCACCCTGGCGAGAAAGCCTTCTGTTGAGCGGACATGCACGAGGGCAGCGCTTCGTCGCTCAACGAGAACTCCCCACGCCGCGCAGAGTTCCTCAATACTCGCCGTAACCTGACCGTTCTCACTCACCGCCTCCTCAAATTCACCCAAGAACTCGCTGATGAATGCAGTAATCGCCTCCGCAGTGGTGGTGAAGTTTCGATACGTCGTAGCGCGGGAAACTCCTGCGCTACTGGCAAGATCGGTGAGGGAGAAGGCACTGCGGGTGGCCAACAGTTCCCCCGTGGCATCCAACAGCCTGCGGCGGTTGTCCCGAGCATCCACTCTCTGACCGTCTGCTCGCATTTCTCGCCTCCGATTGACTCCCGTACAAGTGAGATACTAGTGTCACTTGTATGGCTGGTCATCATCTTGCAGAGTTCAATCTGGCGCGACTTCGCCAGCCACTCGACCATGACGACAGCGCCGAATTCCTGGCCTCACTCGACTCGATCAATGCGCTGGCCGAGGCATCCTCGGGCTTCATATGGCGACTCACCGCCGACGATGGTCAATCCTCAAGCTTCATTTCCCTGCCAGAGATCGATGATCCGCTGCTCATCGTCAACTACTCGGTCTGGCGAGATCTCGAAGCACTCAAGCACTTCGTATTCAAGAGCGGACATGGCGCCTATCTGCGGCGCAGACGGGAGTGGTTCTCCGCGAGCAAGGAGGCAGCCACTGTCTGCTGGTGGACGCCAGTTGGCCAGATCCCCACTGTCGTTGAAGCATATGGTCGACTCAAGGCGCTACGCAGCGAAGGTGCCTCAGAGGCGGGCTGGCCCATTGCCCAACCGCTCCCCCAGCCAGCCACAAAGACGCTCTGATCCGTCTGACTTAGCGGCCTCCCCGCACCCGTCTACAACAGGTCCCGAGCACCGGGCATGAAATGCTGCTCCGATCGAGTCGACGTCTCACCCAGGATCTCAGAGACCGGACCGAGTTCTACGAGAACTGCGCCCAGGTCAGACATGACGGTGGTGATCACACACCAAAGCTACTCAGCAGTAGCACCACTTCGGTCGGTCGCGGCCAAGCGACTCTTCAGGTGAAGGACCGCCTTCGTGTGGATCTGACAGATCCGACTTTCGGTCACGCTCAGGACGTCACCAATCTCTGCCAAGGTGAGGCCCTCGTAGTAGTACAGGGTGAGCACGAGCTTCTCGCGCGACGGCAGCTTGTTGATCAGCTCAACAAGGCCCTCCCGCATCTCTTCTCTGTCGAGAACATCCGTCGGGCCATCTGTTGAAGAAGGTAGGACGTCAGCAAGCGTCGTCGTCTCCGAGCGGTCCTGCCCCGAGCCCACGGTTTCGTCCAACGCAACGAGGCCGGCGCTCGAGACCTGCGTCATCATCTGCTGCACCTGCTGCACGGTCAGACCAAGCGCTTCGGCCATCTCAGCATCTGAGGGTGCCCGATGATGTTCAGCTTCGAAGCGCATAAATGCACGCTCAAGCATGCGGGCCTTGGAGCGAACGGAGCGTGGCACCCAGTCGTAAGATCGCAGCTCGTCAAGAATCGCGCCCTTGATACGCCGGATCCCATAGGTCTCAAACTTGCAGCCCATGTCCGGATCGAATTTCGATATTGCGTCAATCAGGCCGAACATGCCATTGCTCATCAGCTCAGCCTGTTCCACATTCTGGGGCAGCCCGGCTCCTACGCGTCCAGCAACGAACTTCACAAGCGGGGCGTAGTTCAGGATCAGACGATCCCGCTCCTTCTGGCCACGTTCAGCGAAGTAGGCCTGCCACAGCTGGTCAATATCGGTAGCTTCTCTTGGCACTTCATGCTCTCGGGTGAGTCCGGTCGTACACAGTCCGCAGCTGCTGCTTGCTGAGATGGGTATACACCTGCGTAGTTCCAAGATCGGCATGTCCCAACAGTTCTTGAACGCTCCGGAGATCAGCTCCTCCATCCAGCAGGTGAGTAGCGTAGGTGTGACGCAGCGCGTGGGGGTGGGTTGGGTCCGCAGCACGACGGGAAAGCACGCGGCGTACGTCCCGCTCGCCCAGGCGAGCGCCTCGCTCATTCCACAACAAAGCGTCCAGATCAGCCACAGCCACGCGCTCGCTCCATGAGCTTCGTCCGCTGGTCAGCCACTCGCGAAGTTCGTCTACACATGCACCCGAGAGCGGAACGCTTCGTTGCTTTGAACCCTTGCCCCACACCTTCACGGTTGCCTCATTGAGACTCAGATCCTTCACGTCCAGCGCGCAAAGCTCGCCAACGCGAAGACCACTGCCATACAACAACTCAAGAATGACACCATCACGGAGATCTCGTCCGTCCTGAGAACCGTCGGCCGCAGAAAGGAGCTCTGTCACCTCGTCCTCTCGCAGCACCCGAGGCAGGCGGGCATCGCCCTTGGGCGCATAAAGTCCCACGCTGACGTCAGCTTCGATGCGGCCATTCCGTACAAGCCAGGAAAAATACCGGCGCAGCGTGCTCGCACGGCGTGCGATGGTCCTGCGGGCGTAGTTACGCGTTGTGAGGTAGCCGAGATAGCGACGAAGCAGACGACGGGACACAGCCTCAGGGACCTCGATACCACCCCTCTGCGCCCAGGCAGTGAAATGACGCAGATCAGCTCCGTAGGCCCGGCGCGTCGAAGCAGACAGCTGCTGTAGCGAAGCAAGGAAATCTTGTGAACACCAACTCTCAGCACCTGTGGCCATGATGCAAAACTAGCGCCGCACCCATACTTCCACGGTGACCGGCGAAGCTAACTCTCGTCCGACCATCGGAAGTCACTCTGGAGGCTCCACTCAAGCGCTGGATCGGCTCCAAGATTCGCCGAACAGTCATCTGTCAATGCCCCGGCAAATTCCACGAACTGCGGTTCACTTGAACGAGCGACCAGACAATGAAGACCGTCTTCCTGAATCGCCACCGTCACCAGGCGGCGCAGACCCACATCTCTCACGCTGATACTGATTCCCGCTTCAGCGAGTCCTGACAGATCCTCGGAGGCCTGGGCAGCTTCGATCGCGTGCACCAGGGCGCGGCTCGAGGTGTCATTTGATCGCGCGAACACTCCAGTTTGCCTGCCAACCAACACAGCCACGAGAAGCGCCACAAGAAAAGCGCCCGCAACTACCGAGAGGCGTGGAGTTTCCTGCACACGACGGATCACATCTGCCCATCGGACGCCGGCTCATCAGATTGAGTTTCTCAGTGCTATGTGTAGGCGAAATTGCCACTATCTGGCTCAGCCTTCCTCGAGCACCGGCTCCAGGAGAAGACTCGGACGATCACCCTGCAGACGCTGCAGCCAGTGCTCGTTCTCGAACAGAGCCAGGAGCAGACCGTCCGACCGCTCGACCACTCGCACCGCCGGAAGGCTCGCGAGTTCCTCTGCGCTCTCCGAATCTGTACGACGCGCAACGCTGTATCGCGTGGAGCCAAGCTCGACCGCGACACCGAACTCCTCGGTCAGACGGAACTCGGCGACCTCAAACTGGAGCACGCCTACAGCTCCAAGCAACGGCACCGGGTCCATCTGGGTCGGATCCCGAAGAACCTGGATGGCACCCTCCTCATCGAGCTGCTCGAGGCCTCTACGGAATTGCTTGAACCGGCCGCTGTCCTTGGCGCGGATCGTCTTGAAGAGTTCAGGCGAGAAACGCGGGATGCGCTTGAACTCAACCGGATCGTCCAGAAAAATCGTGTCGCCAATGCGCAGCTCAGCGGCATTCACGAGTCCGATGACATCGCCTGGATATGCCCTGTCGATCGTCTCTCGGTCATCAGCAAACACCTTCTGCGCGTACTTCGTAGCTAGTGACCTGCCGGTGCGAGCATGCTCGACGACCATGCCCCGCTCGAACTCCCCCGAGCAAACACGCAGGAACGCGATGCGGTCGCGGTGGGCCTTGTCCATGTTCGCCTGGATCTTAAAAACGAACGCTGAGAACGGCTCCTCGAGTTCACGCCGCTCTCCTGCAACGTCTATGCGCGGGCCGGGGCTGGGCGCGAGGTCCACAACCGCGTCCAACAGGGCCCGGACCCCGAAGTTGGTCAACGCGGACCCGAAGAAGACCGGGCTGTCCTCTCCGGCCAGGAAGCTGTCGAGATCAAAGTTCGCTTCGGTCTCATCGAGCAGCTCAAGTTCCTCAAGGGTGTTCGGCCACACGTCCTGTTCTGCCACTGCAGCGTCTTCGGCGGACAAAAAAGTCTCGCCGGCCTCCGTTGCGCCGCGAGCCGTCCTTTTGAATTGCGTCATGATCCGGGTCTCACGGTCAACCACGCCTCGGAAATCGCCAGCGATACCCACGGGCCAGTTCACTGGAGTTGCGTGTAACCCAATGTGCTTCTCAATGTTGTCGAGCAGCTCAAGCGCCTCAAGCCCGGGGCGATCAAACTTGTTGACGAAGGTAATGAGGGGAATCTTGCGCTGGCGGCAGACCTCAAAGAGTTTCAACGTCTGCGGCTCGATGCCCTTCGCCGCATCGAGCACCATGACTGCGGCATCCACTGCGGCGAGGACACGGTAGGTGTCCTCAGAAAAGTCACGGTGACCAGGGGTGTCCAACAGATTTACCACGTGATGGTCGTACTCGAACTGCAAGGCCGATGAAGTGATCGAAATTCCCCGCTGCTGCTCAAGCTCCATCCAATCGGACGTCGCCGTCTTGCGCCCTCGAC
>CAYUOD010000118.1:0-7213 GCA_964446225.1 uncultured Acidimicrobiales bacterium
AGCAGCCTGGCGGTGTTCCCGGCATCGTGCAGCCCACCGGCCCTGATGGCCACACACAGCGCCTTCTCACGGTCGTCAAGTCCGGATCCATTCAGGACATGAAGCCGAAGCCCATGGACAAGGTCCACGTCTGGCCTCATCTTCTGCTCACCGAATTTGTTGCAGCGCTCGTGATGACAGCGTTCCTGCTCTTCTTCTCGATGTTCGTCAATGCTCCGTTGCTGGAGTACGCGAACTTCAACGAGACGCCGAACCCCTCGAAGGCGCCGTGGTACTTCCTTGGACTCCAGGAACTGCTCACCATGTTCCACCCGATGATCGCCGGAGTGACCGTGCCAGGTGTGGCACTGGGCGTGCTCGTTCTGGGCCCCTACATCGATAAGAATCCGTCCAACAAGCCAGAGGATCGCAAGTTCGCCATCTCATTGATGACGATTCACCTCATGTTCTGGGCGGTCCTGACCATCATTGGCTCCTTCTTTAGGAGCCAAGGATTCCTATTCACGTTCCCGTGGGAAACGGGACTCGAAGGAATCTTCCACCTCTAGGGAGCACGTATGGATACTTCAACAGTGCTTTTGATCGCAGTTCCAGCGCTGATCGCTCTCGGAGCGATCGTGCTATTTACGACAACGCGTCGTCGCGACGCGGCCCGAGTCGGACGCCTGAGCAGTGAGACGCGATCACGCGATAAGAGCGCGGCGCCGCAGACCTCTGACGCTGGCAGGGAGCTCGAAAAGTCGGTTGCCCTTGAACGGCGAACCGGCGAGATCGATCCCGTCAAGGTAGCAACGCCTGAGCCTTGGACTGCACCTGATCCTGAGCTCGTCGGCGTGAACCGGCGGCAGTTCTTCAATCGTTCGATGATCGGACTCATGGGTATGAGCCTGGGCACCTTCGGAGCGGCGTCGATCGCCTTCTTGTGGCCCCAGGAAAAGGGCGGGTTCGGCGCGACCATCAACATTGGTTCGGTCGCCAGTGTCGACGAGGCCATCGACGGTGATGTGCCGTCCGTGGGTTTTTCCTATTACCCCGAAGCCCGTGCGTACATACAGCGCTACCCGGTCGAGAGCCTCGATAAAGCTAGGGAGATATTTCCGCCCGCGATCATTGCGAACATGGAGGCTGGCTACGTCGCTCTGTATCAGAAATGCCCGCACCTGGGCTGCAAGGTTCCTGACTGTGGCACTTCGCAGTGGTTCGAGTGTCCGTGTCACGGTTCCCAGTACAACAATGTTGGCGAGAAGAAGGCTGGCCCTACCCCGCGAGGTATGGACCGCTTTCCGATCACAATCGCGGATGGTGACATGCTCATCGACACCGGCACGATCATCACCGGGCCCGCGCCTGGTACGGATACGACCGGCCAGCCCGCTGAGGGTCCCCATTGCCTGAGCGGTGAGGGCTAATGCACGTTCGGTCAGTGCTGTTTATTCTTGAATCTCTAGCTCAAAGCAGAGGAGTCCGTTCGTGATCTACGCGCTCACGAGTACGCAACGCACCGTTGGTTGGGTGCTTGCAGTCCTGATCCTGTTGGGTTGGGTTGTCTACCTCTTCTTCAACATCCGCGGAGCGAAGTCCGCTGTGGGGTCAGAACGGGCTTTGGCTGCCAACCGCGGCGGCCTGCCCCAGGACGAGGACATTGAGGGCACGCGCATAGAACTCATCCAGTTCTTCGGCGTGGTCATGCTGTTGGTGATCGGCCTCGGCTTGCCGTTCTACTGGCTCAAAGAACCAGGACGTCAGGCTGGCGCGGAACGCGGCAAGGTTGAGAAGTACATCGAGCGCGGCGAGGAGCTCTTCTCGAAGAGCTGTGCCAGTTGCCATGGCGCCGATGCCGGCGGTGGAGCCGCATCACAGATTGCGGCGGTACCGCTGCAGAATGAGGACGGTTCCTACCAGGTCGACGCCGATGGCAAGATCGAGGTGTTCAATATCAACAGCGCATGGAAAGCACCCGCGATCAATAGCGTGATGAGCCGTTTCAGTCGTGAGGAGGTCGGGGAAATCGTGACGTTCGGTCGACCGAACACGCCGATGCCGCCCTGGGGCCTTGCCGGAGGCGGAGCGTTCAACGAGCAGGAAGTCTCTGACGTACTCGACTATCTCGAGCACATTCAGGTACCGGCCGAGGAGCTCCTTGCGGCGAACACCGCGGAGGTCGAGTCTGCTGCGGCCGATGCCACGTCCAACGGCGTTGACTTTGATGAAGGTGAGTTCTTGTTTGGCCAGCAGTGCGCTCGTTGCCACACCGCTGGTTGGAGCCAGGCTCAGTTGGGCGATGATGACACGGTGAGCCTCCCCGTGGGTGAGCCGGGAGGCGGAGCGTTCGGTCCCCGCCTGAACGAGCAGGGTCTGGCGCGTCAGTTCCTGTTGCCTCAAGATCAGATCGATTTCATCACCAAGGGTTCGGGCCGCAACATCGCATACGGCGAGCGTGGCAATGGTTCCGGCAGGATGCCGGGATTTGGCGACATCCTGACCCAGGACCAGATCGCGTCCATCGTGGCGTACGAGCGCGGACTGAATCCTGGTGACCCGTCGCAGGACACCGGCTCAAGCGCACGTCCGGACTTAGCGGAGAACTCAGAGGGTGGCGAAGGATGACAGGCATGATCCTTGCGGGAATAGTTTGGGACCCGTACCTCACAGGACTGTTGGCCGTTGTCATCGGCGTAGTGATCTTGTGCGGTTCTGTGTACTTCCTGCTGGCAACCAATGTGGGTGCCCGCCTGGGCTTTCTTATCGCAGCATGCGGACTCTTCGGTTGGATGTTCCTGATGGGCATTCTCTGGTGGACGTATGGCATTGGCTGGCAGGGCGATCCACCCTCGTGGCAGGTTGAAGAGGTCTGGGTCGGAGACGAAATCCTCCTGGACAGTCGGGACTTTGTACGGGAGCTTCCAACAGATGGGGCCGAGGTTGAAAGTACGGCCCCGGGCGATTGGGAGGTCCGTGAGGCGGCCGATGGTGCCACGACCGATGCCCAGTCGGTGGCAAGCGTGGCGATCCTCGAGGGCGTGCCTGAGGTGGTGAATCCCGAGGAGCCCGGTGCTGCCGGGACAGACGACTACCTGCTGCTTCGAGGCTTTGAGACCGGAGGCGAGAACTATCCCACACCGTTTGGCTGGGATTTCGAACCGTTCGGGTTCCTCAGCACGCCGCACTACTTCGTAACGCAGGTGCAACCGAATGAGGCGCAAGCCCCAGAGGATCTGAATGCTGCACCTGTGCCTCGTGAGCCGGATCTTGACGCTGAAGTCATTACAACAGTGATGCTTCGCGACCCCGGCAACCTTCGTTTCCCGGCGATGGTCGTCACGATCGTCTCTCTTATTATCTTTGGGCTCACAGCTGAGCAACTGCATCGCCGGGACAAGGCGATTATGGCAGCCAAGGCGTCCGCGTAGAACACACCGTGGGCCAAGCGGCCCAGATAGCGAAAGGAATCCACCGTGGGCCAATACCTACCGGTTCTTGCGCTCGGCGTGCTTGGCGTCGTGTTCGTACTTGGAAGCATCATGACCTCCCGTTTGCTTGCTCCGAGCCGTCCCAATGCCGAGAAGTCGGCCCCGTACGAATCGGGAATCACCACTCAGGTGCCGATGCCGCGGCGCTTCGGTGTTGGCTTCTATCTTGTCGCGATGATTTTCATCATGTTCGACATCGAGATCGTGTTCATGTATCCGTGGGCGGTAGCAAACACCGAACTAGGACTATTTGGATTTCTTGCAATGGCGCTGTTCGCCGGGATCTTCTTCTTGTCGTTCGTTTATGAACTCTCAACCGGCGGCATGAACTGGGGTCCGGGCAAACGCAAGCTCACTGGTGGCGTTACGGCCACTGGTCGTACAAGCACCTCCACCGTGCGGCGGGTCGGCCTTGAGGGCAGAGGAGATGAGTCCTGATGGGCGTGGATGACGTTCGGGCCAGAATTGGGCTCCCAGAGGGTCTGGAAAGCATGGACCTGCCGATCATTACGTTGCCCATGGAGGAAGTGGTGAAATGGGCTCGTCGTCGGAGCCTCATGCCGGCAACCTTCGGACTTGCCTGCTGCGCCATTGAGATGATGGCCACCGGTGCGGCGCACTACGACATTTCCCGCTTTGGCATGGAGACCTTTCGGGCGTCACCTCGCCAGGCTGACCTCATGATTGTGGCTGGCCGCGTGTCTCAGAAGATGGCACCGGTACTTCGTACTGTGTACGACCAGATGATGGAGCCGAAGTATGTGCTCTCGATGGGCGTTTGCGCCTCCAGCGGCGGCATGTTCAACAACTACGCCATCGTCCAGGGTGTAGATCAGATTGTCCCCGTAGACGTTTACGCGCCCGGGTGTCCTCCAGGACCAGAAACGCTTCTGCACGCAATCTTGACACTGCACGAGAACATCCGTACTGGCGAGCTATCGGCCCGCCGGAAACGCACAGGCAACGGCGCGCAGATTGCGGTCGAAGCAAAGGACGGTCAGTCTGTTCCCGAGTTCGCCGAGGAGTCAGTGTGACGGGCGAGTACGGATGCAGCGAAACCGCTGAGTTCGGCCAGCGAGTTCTCTACCCTGCGGCTGAGGATTACCTGGCTCTTGTCCAGCGCCTTTTCGGTGAGGGCTATGGCATGTGTGTCGATCTCACTGCCGTGGACTACCAGGCATTCATGGACCGCGAGCTTCCCGAGGGAATCCAGGGCGAGCGTTATGAGATTGTCGTGTCGTTGCTGAACCTCAGCGAACGCGACCGACTTCGTCTGCGGATCCAGGTTGCCGCCGATGAGCCTGCTATCGACAGCCTTCACGAGGTCTACTTCGGCAGTGACGCACTTGAGCGAGAGGCCTACGATCTCTTTGGTATCGACTTTGTGGGCCATCCCTATTTGACTCGGATTTTGATGCCTGAAGACTGGGTCGGACATCCACTCAGGAAAGACTTCGCACAGGGGCGCATTCCCGTGCAGTTCAAGGCGGCTGACAATGTCCGTTGATGCAGCGCAGTCCAGCGACGCGGCGGAATCTGCCGACGAGTCTCTCGTTGACGAACAGGGGACCCCGCTGAACCTCGCAGATGGCGAGGCCGTTGCCAGACTCACCGCACGAGACGCCATACTTCGCATCGGCGAGACAGAGTCGGCGCTGGCCGAATCAGACCAGGCCGACGATCGCATGATCCTGAACATGGGCCCCCAGCACCCGTCTACGCACGGTGTGCTGCGTATTGTGCTTGAACTTCAGGGTGAGCAGGTGACGCGCTCCCGGTCGATTATTGGCTACCTGCACACCGGCATGGAGAAGACCGCCGAGGATCTCACCTACATGCAGGGCGGCACGAACGTTACCCGTATGGACTACACGGCCCCGTTCTTCACAGAACTCGCGTTCTCACTCGCCGTCGAGAAGCTCATCGGGATCGAAGTTCCGCCCAGAGCCACCTACATCCGCATGATGATGTGTGAACTAAATCGAATGAGCTCACACATGCTCTTTATGGCGGCCAACGGCATGGACCTCGGTGCGGTGGGCATGATGATCTACGGCTGGCGTGAGCGAGAGGAACTGCTGCGCTTCTTTGAGAAGGTCAGCGGACTGCGGATGAACCACAACTACATCCGTCCGGGTGGCGTTGCTGCAGATCTGCACGACGGATGGTACGACGATCTCGTCGAGATTTTCTCGACTCTTGAAGAGCGCCTGGAAGAGTTCGACACCTTGATGACCGGCCAGCCCATCTGGCGCGACCGTACCCAGGCTGTTGGCGTGATGAGCGCTGAGGAGTGCATCTCTCTTGGCGTAACCGGTCCGGTTCTGCGTTCCAGTGGACTGGCGTGGGACCTGCGACGCGATGAACCCTATCTTGCCTACGAAGATGTGGATTTTGACGTCATTGTCGGAAGTTACGGGGACAGTTTCGATCGCTATGCCATCCGCCTCAACGAGATGCGTGAGTCGTACAAGATCGTGAAGCACTGCATGGACAACATGCCTGCGGGCGATTACCGCAGTGATGACCGTAAGGTGACGCCGCCTCCGCGTATCCGAATCGATCAGTCGATGGAGGCGCTTATCCACCATTTCAAGATCTTCACTGAGGGCTTCAAAGTGCCTGCTGGCGAGGTTTATTCGGCCGTTGAATCTCCTCGTGGCGAACTCGGTGTGTACATCGTCAGCGACGGCTCGTCGAAGCCGTATCGTATGCACGTGCGTGCTCCTTCGTTCGTGAATCTTCAAGCCTTGCCGTTCGTGCTTCAGGGTGGCCTGCTCGCTGACGGCGTCACGGCGATTTCATCGTTGGATCCGATCATGGGCGAAGTAGACCGCTAGATGGCTCGCTTTAATCCGGACTCCTTAGAGATAGCAGAGCAGATCATCGCAAGGTATCCCCGCAAGCGGTCTGCCACTATTCCACTCCTTCATCTTGCTCAAGAGCAGGACGGCTACGTGAGCGACGAAGCGATGGTCCACATTGGGGAGCTTGTCGGCGCTACGTCTGCTGAGGTACTCGGCACCTGCAGTTTCTATGAGATGTTCAAGCGTGAGCCTGTTGGCAAGTACGTCATCAATGTCTGCTCCAACATTTCGTGTCAGCTCAATGGTGGAGAGGAACTGCTGCATCATGCCGAGCAGACTCTGGGCATTCGTTCGGGCTCGACAACCAAAGACGGACTGTTCACCGTTGAAGACGTCGAATGCATAGCTGCGTGCACTGAAGCGCCCGCACTTCAGGTGAATTACCGCTACTTCCACAAGATTTCGCACGACGAGTTTGATCAGCTCATAGAAGATCTCCGGGCGGGCCGTCTGAATGGCGACATCCCACCGCATGGCACGCTTGCGCGTGTGAGGCAGAATAACGAGAAGTGGGCCGGACGTGAAGACGCGGCACCACCGGTACCGGAGAATCTGAGGAGCTGATGACCGTTACTGATCATCCGCTCATCATTTCGAGTCGCTTCGAATACGACGACGGCCACACGCTTGACCGCTACGTGTCAACAGGTGGCTATGAGGCGTTGCGCAAGGCGCTGACGAGCATGACGCCAGAGTCTGTGCATGAAGAAGTCAAAGAAGCGAGTCTGTTGGGCCGAGGTGGCGCAGGCTTTCCTGCTGGCGTGAAATGGGGCTTCTGTCCTCCGGGCGTAGAACCCCGCTACCTCGTGGTCAATGGCGACGAGTCTGAGCCGGGCACCTATAAGGACCGTCTCCTCATGGAGCGCGATCCGCATC
>CAYUOD010000119.1:0-1802 GCA_964446225.1 uncultured Acidimicrobiales bacterium
GGCTTCGTCATCGAGCAGGACCAGGTCAGGATCGTTGAACTTCAAGCGCTCATCGCGGCCGCATGGACCAAACATCGACAACTCCTGGTCAGTCCCTGTTCCGCCTCCCGGTCGAGCTTGTTCCTAACGGTTCGCTGTAGTTTCCCCGAGGTGTCTTTGGAGGTGTTCGCTGAGATCTTCTGAGTCGCCGATTGCGCCGTTTATGAAGCTCGAGCGTCGCCGACGGAGCACATTGAGGCCGGTCACATACAGCCCAGGAGAGTCGGTAACGCCGCCGTCGTGGCGGATGCGGCCTTTGCGGTCGAGCACCGGCACATCCAGCCACGAGTAGTCGGGGTGATAGCCAGTGGCCCAGACGATGGTGCCGATGTCGTCTTCGGCGAAGCCGAGTTCGAGGCGCGCCGGCGACGGAACCCTGGTTTCTGCAAACCGGGTCGCCGGTCCGATACTGGAGACGTCGGCTTTCTCGGCCCAGTCGTCGAACCTCTGTAGCAGGCGGTTCATCTTGAGGTCCGCCATTTTGCAGACATTGGCGAGGGAGCCTGAGAACTGGGCGGCACCGTTGCTGATGCGTCCCAACCGACCGACGATTTCGACCCCACGGTCCGTGAGCGCGTTGAGATCTATGGTCCGCTGCTCGGGCGTGCCGATGAGTTGTGGGGACGGGAGATGGCGAGCGCGTACAAGATCGTCGATATCGTCGCGGCTCTCGTCGAGGATGCCGGCCTTGTCCATCCACCAGAAGACATCTCGGCCTCGGTAGACCCTTGGCATCCGGACGTGTTAGCCCACAGCGACTGTGACCGTTCGGCCAGAGCGGCTGATTTCGTCTGCGAGTTGAACGCCTGTTGCAGAAGCGCCGACCACCAGTACTGCGCGGTCGTCGAGGTCTCTCGGGGAACGATAGGTCATAGCGTTGAATTGGGCGACTGAGGCAGGCACTTCCGCCGAACCGCCGGGCACGTTGGCGATGTTTGCGCATCCGCTTGCGATTATCACGCTGTTGCAGGTCCAGTTGCCCCGGTCTGTGTCCACGGCGTAGCCGCGCTCGTGGACGCGGACTCGGGTGACCGTTGTGTTGGAGCGGACCGGCGCTGAGATCGTCTCTGCATAGGTCGTGATGAAGTCGATGACCTCTGGCATCGTCATGTACCCGTCGGGGTCGCTGCCGCTGTAGCTCATTCCGGGGAACTGGCTTTGCCAGTTCGGTGTCAGTAGTGGCAGCGAACTCGTGGCGAGGCCAGCGTGTCCGGCGCCGATGATGACGGTCGGGACGTGTGTTGACGACTCTGTCACCGGCAGCTCAGGTGACCTCGACGGCAACTCTTGTGGGGTTCGTGACCATGTCGTAGACGGCCGATCGCTTCTGACTCTGAGCTACCAGGGCCTGGATGTCGTCATCCGATGCTTCCGCGTCGATGTCGAAACGCACGGTGACGTCTTCGGACCCGTTGCGGATGTCGGGGTCGGCACCCAGGATGCCGAGCACGTTCATCTTGCCTTCGACCGTGGCCGTCACAGATCGCAGTTGGATCTGACGGTGTTGGCCAACTGATGCCACCCCTGCGGTGAGGCAACTCGCCAATGCAGCTAACAGAATCTCGGGCGGTGCTGCTCCGCGGTCTTCAGAGGCAAAGCACTCGGGATGATCAGCGTCGAAGGAGTACGGCTGCTTGTGGTTGTGCTCCTGGCCCGGCCCAGAGAATCCGTCGACGGTCGTCTTGCTGAATGTGCCGTTGACCCACGAACAGTTCGCCGGTCACGTGAACTCCGCAGCTTCGGGGGAGTCTGTCAACGCTTCG
>CAYUOD010000119.1:1902-7204 GCA_964446225.1 uncultured Acidimicrobiales bacterium
GTTGTTGACGAGAACTAGGACCAGCGCACGCGGAAGTTGTCGTGCCACAGAGTCACGAGATCGGTGTTGCCGGTCATCGTGATGCCGGACTGAGACGTTCGGTTCCAGAGCAGGAGGTAGAGCTCTGCGGCCGTTGCAGTGAGTGTGAGATCGGCGGCGCCTCCGGTGCGGGCAGTGTCGGTCTGCTCCGGGGCCAGAGTGACGTACCAGTGCTCTTCGGTGTCTTTGGCATGGACGTGGATGACCTTCGGGCTTTCGATGTCGAGTGTGCGAGGTCGGGGTGCGAAGCCGCAGATGAGTTCATCGAGCATGTCGGTGGCGAATTGCGGGTCGAATTCCGATGTGATGCCATGTGAGGTTTGGGCATCGAATCGGTGGATCGCGATCTCGCTTGCCTGTCGGCGGGCCCACATGGCCAGCGGTGACGGCGCCGGGAGAAACGTAAAGCACTCGAGATCTGCGGGCGCCGACTTCAGAACCTGAACCAGGTTGGCGAGGGTATCCCTGTACCAGGCCACGAGCCAGTCGTCCTTTGGCCAGGATGCGGCAAGTTCGGGCCAGTGGCCAGCGAGGTCCGAGAGATCGCTGGCCTCAAGCCAGTCGTCCTTTGGGTGAGAGATGTTCCCCGCGGCCCACAGGTGAATCAAGCCAAGGTGGCGCACGAGCTCACGCATATCCCAACCAGGGCACGGCGCGATGTCCACAGTCAAGTCGCCGTGGTCGGCCGCGGAAGCGAACAGCTCGCCCTCTGAGACAACAAAACCGATGTAGTCCGCTACGTCCATAGCGACCCCTTCCCTCTTGGGTCCAAGCGAGTTGGGCCTCTCAAGTACTATACTGCAAATTGCAGTATAGTACTACTGCGAATTGCAGTAACGTCAAGAGTGTGGCTTCACCTCTCACCATCTCGTCCTATTCGGTTCTGGGACTTCTCGCGATTCAGCCTTGGACTGCTTATGAGCTCACCAAGCAGGCAGAGCGGAGCCTGCGCTTTGCCTGGCCCAAGTCTGAGCGTCTGCTGTACTCCGAGCCCAAGAAGCTCGTCGCGCATGGGCTCGCCACCACACACCAGGACCCACTAGGTCATCGGAATCGCACCGTGTACACGATCACCGACGACGGGCACACTGCGCTCGCGGCGTGGATGTCCACCTCACCGCAGCCTCCGGTACTGGAAGCAGAGGCCTTGCTCCGACTGCTCTTTGCTGAGAATGGCAGCACCGATGACCTGATCGCGGCGCTCACCACGATGGCCGACGATGTTGCCGCGCTGCACGAGCAGGTAACGATGATCAACACCGGCTACCTCGACGGCCAGCACCCATTTCCGCAACGAACCCATTTGTCAGTGCTTTTCGCCACCTTCCAGCTCGAACTCTTCGACTTGATCGTCAGGTGGGTGGACTTCGCCAAGACCGAGATCGCCACGTGGCCCACGACCGAGGGTCTCGGACTGACCGATCGTACCGAAGCCATGCTTAACAGCATTAAGGAACGGCGCTCTGTGCTCGACCCGGCCCGCGGCGACCCAAATTCCTGAAACTCATCAGGATGGTCAACTCGAGGTAGTGAAGTGTAAGGATGTGCGTCGATATGACTGGTCGGCTTGACCTTTGTGCCGAGCGTGATACATCATCTGCGTTCTACGGACGCAAGCCAACGCCATCTCAGGCCAGCGAGTTGGCCGCCACCCACGGTTTGGCGATCGAGTTTGTCACCGTTGAGGCCGATGCTGCCGCCGCTATCGCAGCTGGCGTAATGGCTCTGCCGACGGTCATCGCCTTCGGTGGCAGTACCGAAGTTGCCCGCCGCGAATACGCATCTGCTGGCCGTCGCACCCGCCGCTGGTTTGAGCGCGAAGTTGTCTCCACAGCCACTGCCCCAACTTTGGTTCCGGCGATGGCGTAAGACACTTCTGGTGATCGGAGCGGACGCCAGTCCCTTAGGCGGTCTTCGTGCGGCTTTGCTGGAGTTCAACGTCGGCGCGTCCTTGGTAGCCAGTTGTCCACGGTGGTCTCAGGCGCTCCAGATGAAGACGCGGCTGCTGGGTTCGCCCACTCGTCAGGTCCTCAGAACGAGCGCGTGATCAGGTAACTAAGTCGCTGCGCTCTACGTCGCGTCGCATCAGCGACGCGACTCCGACGATCGGCGGACACTTTCGAACCTCTATCAGTACGGGCATGTATTGCGCGTACCATCCTGACCCAGGCCGCCAGATCGAATCGGATCTGTGAGGCGCTAACCTCAGGCTGCGGCGATGTCACATTGTTACCTCGGAAGTTACGCCGAGTTGGTATGACAAAGCATCGGACCATCTATACATCACGTTTGAGGCTACCTGTAGCCGTGGCGGCAGTCTTGGTGCTCTTGGCCGCGAGCTGTTCTGGGGGAGCGGGCGACGAAAACGTCGCCAACCTGGACCAGGAATCCGCTGGGCCATTCGAACTCGTGACCGTGGTGGATGCTCTGTTTGGCCTCTTCGAAGGAGAGTCATCGGCACCGAGCGTTGCTGTGCTGGTCGCGCTGGACCGTGGCTACGAGCTTCGCACTGTGGTTGCCGCTGCATTCTCGGGTCGGATCGATCTGGATGGCATCTTGACTGACGACTCGGGCACCGCCCTCGCGCCCAAGGGGTCAGATAGCTTTGTAGTGTCTGACAAGGCTCTGCTTGTACCGAACGGCGAGGCGAGCCCTGAGTTGACGAGGCTGATTCTCATTGGTACTCATCAAAGTGGCACCGTAACGATGGCCGGGCTTCAGCAGTCGCTGGAAGATGGCTTAGAGAACGCCGATCTCGGCTTCGGTGCTGGTGCTGCTCCTGCTACTGAAACAGAGCCCGATGTCTGGAGATCTAGCGAGGATCGTACAAACCGCCTCCAGCTAGCCGCGATTCTCTCTCTTGCCAGCTCGGGCTATTCCATTGAGCAGATTGTTTTTGCATTAGTTGCTGGCGACAGTATTTCGTGCATTAGCAGCGGGTCGTTCCAGTGCATCATCGTGGATGGGGATGAGCCAGAGGTAGCGGCCCTTGAAGACCTGTTCATTCGTGATATCGCCGAGAGCGAAGCCCAGCCAGCCGACAGCAATGAACAAGAAACCGAAACCAGCACGGAACCCGAAACCAGCACGGCACCCGAAACCAGCACGGCACCTGAAGAAGACATGCCGCCCGAACCGACGACTGATGATGTGTCAAGTCTCCCAGATGGTATCTACGAGACGTTCCATGAACTCACCTCCCCTGAGAATTGGTACAGGATCGTGACCACTGCCTTCGATTTCGAGGTTGTCGACGGCACGCCTCAGGTCCATTGGTTAATGGTCACGGAGGATCTTCAAGGTAGCTGCCTTGTTAGGAGCAGTACTGAGTGGACAGGCTCAGAGGTCCTGTTCTCAGATGCGTCCACCATCCTGTTCAACATTGAGCTTGTTGGTCACTACCCGATCACGGTGTCGAATTGTCCTAGCGAAATTACACCGCAGCCTCCAAACCCGCCGATCTATTATGAGGTAGAGTTCGTCCTTGTTGACGGTGAACTCATCTCCGATTCCGCAGCCTTACGGTTCGTCGTGGTGCTTCCGTAGCAAGGGTTAATCGCCCCAGGGTTATGTGCACAGTCGGGGTTGGACGCCGAGTAGGTTGAGTGTGAGGTCGAGTTCGCGGGTGGCTGCGGCGATGTCACATTGTTACCTCGGAAGTTACGCCGAGTTGGTATGACAAAGCATCGGACCATCTATACATCACGTTTGAGGCTACCTGTAGCCGTGGCGGCAGTCTTGGTGCTCTTGGCCGCGAGCTGTTCTGGGGGAGCGGGCGACGAAAACGTCGCCAACCTGGACCAGGAATCCGCTGGGCCATTCGAACTCGTGACCGTGGTGGATGCTCTGTTTGGCCTCTTCGAAGGAGAGTCATCGGCACCGAGCGTTGCTGTGCTGGTCGCGCTGGACCGTGGCTACGAGCTTCGCACTGTGGTTGCCGCTGCATTCTCGGGTCGGATCGATCTGGATGGCATCTTGACTGACGACTCGGGCACCGCCCTCGCGCCCAAGGGGTCAGATAGCTTTGTAGTGTCTGACAAGGCTCTGCTTGTACCGAACGGCGAGGCGAGCCCTGAGTTGACGAGGCTGATTCTCATTGGTACTCATCAAAGTGGCACCGTAACGATGGCCGGGCTTCAGCAGTCGCTGGAAGATGGCTTAGAGAACGCCGATCTCGGCTTCGGTGCTGGTGCTGCTCCTGCTACTGAAACAGAGCCCGATGTCTGGAGATCTAGCGAGGATCGTACAAACCGCCTCCAGCTAGCCGCGATTCTCTCTCTTGCCAGCTCGGGCTATTCCATTGAGCAGATTGTTTTTGCATTAGTTGCTGGCGACAGTATTTCGTGCATTAGCAGCGGGTCGTTCCAGTGCATCATCGTGGATGGGGATGAGCCAGAGGTAGCGGCCCTTGAAGACCTGTTCATTCGTGATATCGCCGAGAGCGAAGCCCAGCCAGCGAACAGCAATGAACAAGAACAAGCCCAAGACTCAGGCGACGCAGATGGGTGGGCCGAAGGTGTCTACAGCGGATCTTTCCCGTTCGACCTCACGGTCGGCCTGGACTTAGGTGCTATGGGGAACCGAATTGAAGTGGATGTGGTCGATGGCTCGGTCTTTTTTTCCTGGGAAGTCGATATTCTGATGTTCTGGGGGTTGGAGCCCACGTGCCTGGCGACCTGGACCACCTACTTCGTAGCTGAGGGTCCTTCCGCAGGCCCCGAGGTTGGACTTGCCACTATGGGACAGTCACAGAACTACACCACTGATGGCCATGAGCCCAATTGCTCTGGTTTCGAGGGGGTCTTTGAGTTTCCAATTGATGTAACGCTCGCTCCAACGGGAGATCAGATGCTGATGAGTATTGCCGACGCTGATACTGCCGAGGCTCTCGGAGCAAGCCAAGTCATGTTGACGAGGCAGTGATGCTCGTATGATGCGCCACATACGCCAAGAGGCCGACCGTCGAAAACACCAGAAACAGACAACCATGGGGAAAGGCCTCGCCTGTGACTGGGCAACGAAGAGCATCTTCGATGCAGCACCGACAGGGCAGTTTCAATGGCGGTGAGGAGCACGAACAGGTATCCGTGGGCCCGGTAACTAGCGGTCAACGTTTCCCCAGGTCGGAGGGCATAAATGGCACGAACGGATGTCTGTGGATAAGTCCAAAGGAGATCTTCGACATCTTCGAGGGCACCGAGCAGATCCAACAGCTCGATATCGCCCGGGCGATCTCAGGACTACGCATCGAATAGCTCTGACC
>CAYUOD010000120.1:0-7188 GCA_964446225.1 uncultured Acidimicrobiales bacterium
TTTGGCCTGTCGAAGCCGGTGAGATTCCGGAACTGTCCCGCAACGGTGATGCTGCTCTAAGCAGACAAGTCCGGTCGAGCAGGGTAAGGCGACGAACCCACCCCTCGAGGAAGGGATGGTTCGTTCGACGGATCTCCTGTCGTTCGATCGCATTGTCCTCGACGTCAGGAGAAAATCCATGAAAAATTCCCCCAACGTACCCGTCTTCATCGCGCTAGCAATCGCAGTGATACTCGGAGCGACCGCCCTTTTCTTCGTTGCAGGCGGATCTGATTCAGATTCGGAGGCGGACGCTTCAACCACGACCGAGGCCGCGGAGTCGACCACCACCGAGGACGCCGAATCCACGACGACCTCTGAGGCGGCCACCACCACCGAGGCAACCGAGACGACTGTTCCGGCGGACGAGCTGCGGATTGTCTCTTTGTCTGCAACTGCCACCGAGATGCTTTTTGCCATCGACGCCGGTGCTCCCGTTGTCGCAGTTGATGACCAATCGAACTACCCGCCCGAGGCGCCATCCCAGAGCGATCTGAGCGGATTCACCCCAAACCTTGAGGCGATCGCCGCCTATGAGCCTTCGCTGGTTGTGATCTCCTATGATCCGGGCGACCTGCAGGCAGGCCTGGAGGCCCTCGGCATTGAGGTACTGCTCCAGAGTGCAGCGGTCACCATCGACGACAGCTACTCCCAGATCGAACAGCTCGGCGCGGTCACCGGAAACGTGGCAGAGTCCGCAGAGCTCGTATTGGGTATGCAGACCGACATCGACACAATTCTTGAGGATGTCGATGAAACCGTGGAAATGGACTTCTACCACGAGCTTGGCGACCAGCTCTACTCAGCGAGTTCCAGCTCTTTCATTGGTCAGCTCTACACAATGGCTGGCCTGACGAACATTGCCGACGAAGCTGATCCGGACGGATTCGGGTTCCCGCAGCTGTCATCCGAGTACATCCTTGAACAGGATCCTGATCTCATCTTCCTCGCCGACACAATCTGCTGCGGGCAGAACCAGGAGACCCTCGCGGCCCGTCCCGGCTGGGATGAGCTCACTGCTGTGCAGACCGACGGCGTCGTTGAGCTGGACGACGACATCGCCTCGCGCTGGGGTCCTCGCATCGTTGAGCTGCTCGACACGATCGTTGCTGCGGTGAACGAGCTGCAACCCGCGGGCGCCTAGGCAGACTGTGTCTGCCGCCGGCCCGACGAGGCTCTCACCGCGCTGGATCGCCATTGGCGTCTCCAGCGTGGTGGTCGCCTGCCTGTTAGGTGTGGCGGTAGGCACCATCTGGTTGCCGCCCAACCAGATCCTGTTCGAGATCCTCGACCATCTTCCGTTCGTTGATCTTGATTCAGGACTGACTGATACCGAGGCCGCAATCGTGTGGGAAGTGCGCTTTCCGCGGGTCGTCATGGGTCTGCTCGTGGGCAGCATGCTCGCGATTTCGGGATCCGGCTACCAGGGTGTCTTCAGGAATCCTTTGGCCGACCCGTTTCTGCTCGGCATAGCGGCGGGCGCCGGACTCGGTGCCACGGTGGCGGTCGTAACCGGGGCCGGTGACAATTCAGGACTGTTCGATCTGGTGCCGCTCGCGGCATTCGGAGGTGCACTGCTGGCAGTGGCTGTGACGATGCTGCTCGGCAACGCTGGCCGTGGGCTCAGTTCGCCCGCGACTTTGCTTCTTGCTGGGGTTGCAGTGGCCGCATTCTTTACTGCTGTACAGGTCTATGTGCAGCAGCGGAACATCGACTCCCTCAAGCAGATCTACTTGTGGATGCTGGGCCATCTGGGCACCGTTGGCTGGGGAGAGGTGGGACTCCTCCTGCCCTATTTCCTTGTCTCGGTGATCGGGTTGCTCGTGTTTCGAGGCGCGTTGGATGTGCTCGCTGTTGGTGATGAGGAAGCGCGGACACTGGGCATGAACCCGCGCAAAGTCCGCCTGATTGTCGTGTGTCTGGCATCCCTGGCCGCAGCAGCTGCGGTGGCGGTGAGCGGGTTGATCGGCTTCGTGGGTCTCGTCGTACCTCATGCCGTACGCCTCGTTGTGGGCGTAGGCCACCGTGTTGTGGTGCCGTTGTCTTTGATGTTCGGCGGTGTATTTCTCGTGCTCGCTGATCTGGTGGCGCGTACCGTGATGGCCCCAGCAGAACTCCCGATAGGCGTGGTCACCGCATTTATCGGTGCACCGTTCTTCTTGTTCATTCTGAAGAGCCGTGGGAGTGAACTCGGATGACAGCGATGCGTCTCGTTGGACTCCGCGCCAGTCTTGGTAAGTCACAGATTCTGCACGGTATCGACCTGGTCATCGAGCCGGGAACCTGGACCGCGATTGTCGGCCCGAACGGTGCAGGCAAGACGACGCTGTTGCGCTCAGTCCTGGGCCTACTCGCCTACGAGGGCGAAGTGCATGTGGCTGGTGATGGAATGGCCGAGCTGACGCTAAGGGAGAGAGCCCAACGGCTCGCCTATGTTCCCCAGCAGCCAACGATTCCACCGGGTGTTGGAGTCTTCGACTATGTCCTGCTCGGACGTGTGGCCCATCAGGGCTACGGACTCGCACCAGGTGCTGAGGATGTCGCGGTGGTCGAGAAGATTATTGAGGATCTGGACCTCACCGCGATGGCCGAGCGGCGGGTCGACAGCCTGTCCGGCGGAGAGCGTCAGCGTGCTGTTGTAGCTCGTGCACTCACTCAGCAGAGTCCGATGCTGCTGTTGGATGAGCCCACCACCTCACTCGATATTGGTCACCAGATGGAGGTACTTGAGCTGGTGGACAGACTCAGACGCGAGCAAGATCTGACTGTGCTGTCGACCATGCACGACTTGGGACTCGCTGGCCAGTTCGCAGATCGTCTCGTGCTGCTGGCTGACGGCAAACTGGTAGCCGACGGCACTCCGGACGAGGTCCTGACCGAGAAGCTTCTGAGTGACGTGTACGGCGTGTCCGTGGAGATCGTCGAGGGTCGTGGTGGGCTGACGGTCGTGCCACAACGCCGGCCGCGAGCAGGCACGAACTGATCATGGACCGACCCGACCTTGAGTACTACCCGGACGGCGACAAGCAGAGGCCGATCCTGGTTTGGAGATTCGCCGAACCAATGTTGTCGATCTCTTCAGCGCCGCTCGGTGGCGGTATCCAGAACATCAACTGGATTGTGAACGCAGGTGTTTCCCTCCACTATGCGCGCACTGATCCAGCGGAACATCTTGGTGAGATCGCAGGCGATCGTGGTCTACATGGCAGCGGCGTTGGCATGCTTACCGCCGCGGCCGTCGAGAAGTGGGAGTGGAACGACGAGGAGCAGGTGGGCGTGGCCGTGACTGTGGGTCTGAGTGTCCCGACCTGGGCAGCTGCGGCCGCTGGTGCGGCGGGTGACTTCAGCGCCGGGACGATCAACATTGTTGTGGTCGTTCCGGTCCGACTTGGTGAGGCTGCACTCGTGAACGCGGTGATCAGTGTCACCGAAGCCAAGACGCAGGCCTTGGGTGAGCGCGGTGTCCCGGGGACCGGTACGGCCAGTGATGCCGTTGTTATTGTTTGTCCTGGGGATGGGACGGCCGAGCAGTTTGGCGGGCCGCGGTCAGCATGGGGCTCTCGAATCGCCCGGGGTGTCTACGCAGCCGTCATCGTGGGGTAAGTCGCACGACCGGGATCACGCGATCAGTGGCCTTCTGATATTCGGCGTAATCACCGTAGATCTGGGTCATTTCGTCGTACAACTTCGTACGATCTTCGCCCTCGGTCACAACTGCGAGCACGCTGTGCTCGTCGCGCCCAATGGTCACCGTCGCCTCTGGTTTGGACTCCAGGTTGAGGTACCAGGCGGGGTGGGCGTCATGGCCGCTGAACGATGCGATGACAATGTAGTCAGCGCCGTCTTTCATGGCGATGAGTGGCGTCGTTCGCGCCTTGCCGGACTTGCGCCCGGTGGTGGTGAGAAGAACGATGTCGCCACCACTGATCTTTCCTCCGATCTTGCCACCAGATATCTTGTAGACACCTTTGTGGAATGCAGCGAGAACCTTCGCGAGGCCTTTCGGAACCTGAGTCTGAACCATCGAAGCAGTGTAGGGCTGATGGTCTCACTAGTGTCGAGGCCATGAGCAAGTTCGCAGACATTCGTGACCGGTTCCCGGGCTGTAATACATCCTGGGCGCGCCTTGACGCCCCTGCAGGATCGCAGCCCCTGGAGGCTGTCATTCAGGCCACAGCTGATTTTCAACGCAGCGGTCTCATGTCAAACAGTCACGGGATGTTCCCGATGACTGACGCTTGCGACGCTCTGGTCGATTCAACCCGAAATGTTGTTGCGCAACTATTGGGCGCACCCACGACTGATGTTGCGTTCGGTGCGAGCGCAACCGCAATGATTCTGCATCTCACCCGCTCCATTACGAACACGCTTGGGCCGGGCGATGAGTTGATCTGCACGCAGCTCGATCATGATGCGAACGTATCTCCGTGGATGATCGCGGCCAGGGACTCTGGTGCAACGCTGCGTATCGCAGAGATGGACAAAGCCACCGGGCGCCTGCCGATCGAGGCGGTGGCGTCGCTGTTCAACTCGCGCACGCGCTGGCTTGCAATTACGGGGGCTTCGAATGCGATTGGCACCATTCCCGATCTCGCTGCTATCTGTGAACTCGCCCGCCAGGCCGACGTACGTGTACTCATTGACGGTGTACATCTCACACCGCACAGTCCCGTTGATCTCACCGAGATCGGCTGCGACGCGTATGTCACTTCCGCCTACAAGTGGTACGGGCCGCACGTCGCGTGTATGTGGATGAGCGACAGACTGCTCGCTGAGTTGCCGCCCTATCGCATCCGTCCGGCCCCGGAGTCTGGACCAGAGAGCTGGCAGATGGGTACTCCGGCCTACGAAGGCATCGCCGGTGTGAAGGCGGCTGCGGAGTTCTTGCTCTCGGTCGGGATGGCAGAGTTGCAGTCTCACGAACTTGCGACGTTCGCTCCACTCGTCGAGGGTCTTCAGGGTATGGCCCAGGTGCAGACCTACGGTCCGTCAGACCTTGAGGCGCGGACTCCGACTCTGGCGTTTAACATCGCAGGCAGATCCGCTGATGAGACGGCCAGGTATCTGGCAGACCGTGAGATTGCGGTGTGGAGTGGCCACTACTACGCGCTTGAGATGATGTCCGCTCTTGGTCTCAATGATGTCGGGGGAGCGGTTCGAGCTGGTGTGTCGGTCTACACGCACGCCAGCGAAGTGGAGCGGCTTCTCACGGCGGTTGACGAGCTCGCCTAATTACGCAAAGCCGCTGAGCAGTTTGCCGAGAACGCTCCATACTCCGTCCATTGCCTCGTCCACCAGCCTCGAGGAGGTGGACTCGCCCGGGAGGTCCTGGGGGGTATGAAAGAGCGGCGACGTTCCGAGAAACGACAGCAGCGGTCTGCCGAACTGACGCCACTGTCGGCCCTCCCCGAGCCAGTCGGGTGGATCTGAGATAAGTGTCATACCGATGCGATGTGCGTCGGCGTGCATGCCAGCGAGTTGGTCGTCGGGCAGGTTGGTGAGCAGATAGCGGGTGTTCGCAAGTTCGAGCCGTCCAACGCGGCGTATTCCTGCTGCGACGCTGGCTCCGAGATGGATGACTGCCTTCGGTGCTTGCTGCATCGCGCTTGCAAAGGCTTCAGCTCCGAGTTGACCGAGCTCGGTCCCAGTTGTTCCAACGACGGTCACGGGACCAAGCTGTGCGAGCCGTGTGGCCAGCTCCACTGCAATGGCGATGCCGCTGCCGCGCTCACTGGCGCACGCAAACCAGCCTGTGAGAGGAACGGTGATGAGAATGGGGGGACCAGCAGACTCGTTGAACGTGCCAACCACCACTGCCGAGTTACCCATACCGCGGCCGGTATGCAGGCGCACATGGATGTCACTGTTATCCATCGCATCCGCTTCACGCCCCGGGATGAGGACTACGGGCAGTCCTGAACCCAGACAGGGCGGCCGGTCGGCCGCTACTAGGTTTCCGTCGGCACCGTGTGTTGCTACCACCGCTACATCAGCATGGGCGGCGAGGGCTCGATCGATGGCCTCTCCAAAGGGGTCGTCGCCGCGTATGCCTCCGGCAATGATCTCTGCCTCATCGGCGTGCACGCTGCCGCCCGTGAGACTGGCGACACCTTCATAGAACAGAGGCAGCGATTCCACGAGTCTGCCGTCGAGGTGAACTTCACAACGTTCCACCTCGTACTGGTCGAATGAGTAGCTGATCTCGCTAACGTTCGCTCCACAGCCCACGAGCAGGCCACCGAACCAGGCACGCGTCACTTCATCGACCGGGCTACCTGTGTGGTGCCATCCGAACTCGCTGTATTGCTGGACCCTATTCCAGAGTTCGTTCACTGTTCCTCGTTGCCGCGCATTTCTCTTCGTTTCCATCGGTGACTCAGGACCGAGAGTTGAGCGGGTTCCGTCAATGGATTGAGCGCGCGAGACGCGGTGTCTCAGTGCTATGAGACGCGGTGTCTCGTTGCGGCAATTGGCGCTATGGCCGGAGGTGCTCCGCCTAAATGTTCCCGGACGCGAAACTGGCTGCCGTTCTTCGTGCACGGTGTCCGGGCGAAGACACCGTATTGCCGATTTGAACGTCAGCCAATCTCAGCTCCATTAGGAGCACCACACCGCCGGAGGCGAGTTATGTAATAAAGGGGAGTAAGCTCATAGAAGCATGTGGCCTGGGAATATATGCCGTCTGCGCCTGGGAAAACCCTGGGAAATTTGGATATTGTGCCAAACTGGTCGTCTTGCATAGCGCGGGACAGCCAAGGGACTGATGACAGCAAGCGAGCCACCACACCAGCCAGGATCCATTGCGGGGATCCAGGAGGACCTCAGGGAGTTCGCGCGTCTACGGACGCTTGGTGACCTCCGCTCCGCGCAGGTGCCCAACTTACGGGCAATCAGATGCCTGCAGGTATATGCCGGAGAAACGGATTTTCTGAAGGGCGAGGCACAATGTGCTGCAGTCCAGGTCGCGCTGGCGACAATGACCCCTGGTGAGTACCAGGATGCTGCAGTTGCCATCTTCGCTCAGACCGAAGGCCGGTGGGATCCGCTGGCAAAGCGCCAAGAAGACGCGGCCCGGGCCTTCCACGTTGGCTTTGACGCGTTCAGGCGCAAGAGGTCTGACGGTCGGGGCAGTCGCTTTGACGAGGTCAT
>CAYUOD010000121.1:0-7157 GCA_964446225.1 uncultured Acidimicrobiales bacterium
AGCCATGACGTCGGGCCGAGCAAGCCCCAGAATGCGGTCGCTACGACAACGGTGGGCAGCACAAATGGAACGGTCACAAGGCCTTGGAGGACACGACGACCCCTGAACTCGCTGCGAGCAAGCAGGCTCGCTCCGGGCAGAGCCACGAGGACGGTCAGAGCTGTCGATAGCGCGGCCTGCCAGAACGTGAACCAGATCACCCCCAACAGGGCGCTATCACTCAGCATGCTCGCTATCCACGCCGAGTCGCCGTCGTTGCGAGCGAACCCCTCCTGCAGCATCCTGACCAGGGGATACACAAAGAAGACTCCGAAGAAGATCGCCGGCAGCACCAGCAACAGGACTCGGCGGCTTGTTCGGGTTCCCACGACTAACGAAGCACCAGGTCAAGCCACTCACTTATCCAGGCGTCCCGATTTTTCTCTACGACAGCAGGATCCAACTGCAGGGGATCTTCTGCTATCTCCGCGTACTTCGTGAAGACCTCAGGCAGCTTTGTGTCCGCCACGGCCGGGAACACGAACTGATTCAGAGGAAGATCTTCCTGATACACAGGCGTCAACATGAAGTCGATGAACGCCTGAGCTGCTGCGACTTTCTCGGACCCCGCCAGGATCCCAGCAAACTCGATCTGCCGGTAGCAGCTGTCGATTATGACGCCGGTGGGCGCTGTCTCGGGGGGTGTCTCGGCAAAGAACACCTCCGCAGGCGGACTCGAGGCGTAACTGACCACCAGAGGGCGATCGCCTCCCCCACCCACCGTGAAGGCGCCGTAGTAGGCATCAGTCCAACCAGAGGTGACGGCAACATCATTGGCTCTCAGGTCGGACCAGTACTCCTGCCATCCCTGCTCGCCAAAACGATCAACCGTGCCAAGCAGGAAGGCCAGACCCGGGGAAGATTTCGATGGATCCTGAACCGCGAGCAGTCCCGAATAGATGGGGTCTGCCAGCTCAGCCAATGTCGACGGTACCGCCAGGCCGTTGTTCGCGAACCACGCAATGTCGTAGTTGACACACACATCACCGAAGTCGATGGGTGTTACGAAGTTTCGGGCGTCTATACGCAGATCTTCCGACACTGCAGCGAGTCCATTCGCCGCGTAGGCAACAAACAGATCTTCGTTGAACGCCCTACTCAAGACCGTATTGTCCACCCCGAACAGCACATCCGCCTCAGGATTTCCCTTCGTGAGGATGGCGCGGTTCACCGTCTCGACCGCATCCCCACCCTGGAGCAACTCGACAGTGACTCCGGTCTGTTCGGTGAACGCGACCAGGGTCCGCTCAGACAATGCAAACGACTCATGAGTGAGCAGAACAAGAGTCTGGCCAGCGATCTCCGCGGCCTCACCCGGTGATTCATCACTTGTGCCACAAGCTGCAATAAGCAGGACCAGGCTGACCGAAAGCGACAATAAGCGCATCACAAACATCCCTCCGCTGGCATTACCCAGATCAGGTTGGCGGGTCAGCGAGTTTTCGCTATCTCAGCCCAAGTCACCTCAAGCTCCCCGTGTTGTGACCACAATTCTACGACTATCCAGCCGAATTGCTAACGCAACGCGCATCCGGTCCGAAATGACATAGAGATCGAATCCAATAACGGCACACGGAGCAACAGTGGGCATTCACAGCGCAAAAGAAACAGACTTCTACGCAGAAGTCGCAAGTATCGGCGGCGGACACGCAGCAACCGCCCTCTCGGACATGCTCCAGTCACGCGTACACATGGAGGTGCCGCAGGCCGACGAGATGCCTCTGGCAGCCATCTCCAGCCTTGTCGCTGCCGGCGTTACCAGTCCCGAACTGGTGAAAATCGCTGTGGTCGGCGAACTCGACGGCACGCTCTGCGTCATCTTCGAAGAACCAGCCCACTACGTGACCGCACTTGGCTGCGAGGGTGAGATGCTCCATTCAGCCTTCGCCGAAATCAGCAACATCCTGTGCGCCCGGTTCCTGATTGCGATCAACCAAATTCTTGAGATCAACACCGAGGTCAGCCCTCCCGAGGGCAAGACAGTGAGCCGTGACGAGTTGATCACAGAACTGAAAGAGTTGGCTGAGAACGCCGATCCGTTCGTGACGCTGCGTGCTGGGCTGAGCATGGAAGGGATCGAAAGTAACGCTTCAATCCTGTACTTCCCGACTCAATCTGGACTCGATCAGCTAAAGAAGTCGCTCTAGACGGCGATGGAATCATGACGGACACTGCCGCACCCACGCGGCGAACTATCCAATAGGCAGCAATCTAGGAGTAGCCGGAACATGGCTCGAATAATGGTCGTCGATGACGCGGCGTTCATGAGAAATAACCTCAAGCACATCCTGACAGCGGCTGGACACGAAGTTGCCGTTGAAGCCGTTGACGGCGAGGATGCTGTGGCCAAGTACGACGAGGTCAAGCCAGACCTCGTCACGATGGACATCACAATGCCCAACATGGACGGGATCGAAGCGCTGAAGCAGATCCGCGCGAACGATCCAGCCAGCAAGGTCATCATGTGCTCAGCAATGGGACAGGAATCACTCGTCGTGGAAGCGATCACCTCCGGTGCTCGGGACTTCGTCGTAAAGCCTTTCCAGGGTGAGCGCGTCGTAGAAGCCGTCGCCAGAGCGCTTACCTAGAGACCGCGAATCTCACTGCTCGCACAACGGCGAGACTGGTGAGATGACATCACTCGAAACCAGACTTGTCCTGAACGGACTTCGCAAGAAGTGTCCCGTCTGCGGGCAAGGAAAGTTGTTCCGTCGCTGGAGCAAAATCATCGATTCGTGTCCCCGCTGCCAACTGCACTTTAGTCGCATCGATGGTCATTCTCTTGGAGCCCTCGGACTCAACACCATCGTTACCGTCATCACTTTGTTCATAGTGGTGGCGGTATCGGTCATTTTGACGGTCCCTGATATTCCCGTCACGCCCCTCGTAGGTCTGGCCCTGTTGGTCGCAATTGGGCTGCCTGTAATATTTGCGCCATTTTCCTGGACACTATGGACAGCGATTGACCTCATCATGCGACCACCATCTGCCGACGAGATAGGTAGCGAGTACTTCGAGCCTTGGCGCGAGCGTCAGTCCACGAGTCCCCGCTGACTTATCGACTGGATTAATGAGTGGGATATGCAAGATCAGATTGGACTGGCGCCTGACTCGCTAGCTGATTTGCCTGTGCTGAAGGCGAACGAACTACCGGATCTACTGAAGCAGTCTCGGGAAGTCCTCATCGTGCTGGATTCGGATTGCCGAATCGTCTGGCACAACCCGGCGACCCGCTCTGTATTGGAGTGGTCTGAGACCGAGCATTTTGGTGACAAGTTACTTGACGTCGTGCACCCGGACGACCGAGACCGCATAGGGAGACTGCTGGAGCTCGCGGAGGCATCCTGCCAGGCCACCTATCGCATCAACTGCCACACCGGCGGCCACAGGTCGCTAGAGGCGCACATCACCAGTTTTGGTGAGGATCATCTCCTCCTGAGCCACAGGGATCCAACCGCAGTCGAAGAAGCCGCGCAGATGCGCCACCAGGCGACACATGACCAACTCACCGGACTCCCGACGCGCTCACTGTACGTAGAGGCACTTACCCACGGGCTGGTGCGTATTGCCCGCGCGAAGAAGTACGTAGCGGCGCTGTTTCTGGACCTCGACGGCTTCAAGGCAGTCAACGACGGACTCGGACACGAAGCAGGTGATGAACTTCTGATCCAGGTCGGCAAACGGCTAAGCGACAGCCTGCGCGCAACAGACATGGTCGCCCGATTCGGCGGCGATGAGTTCGTCGTGTTCGTCGAGGATCTCTGCGATAGCGGCGATGCGGAAATTATCGCGACCAAACTCATCGACGCTCTCGAGACTCCCTTCACCCTGTCACAGGGCGAAGCCAACATCAGCGCGAGCATCGGCGTGGCCGTGACTGCTGATCCCACTCTTGCGGCCGAAGATCTCATGCGGGACGCCGACGCGGCCATGTATCACGTCAAAGCGCACGGAAAGAACGGATACAAGCTGTACGACGAACTGCTCCGCGCGGTGGCAGCGGACCGCAAGGACCTGGAGTCAGCACTTCGCACAGCCCTCACCGAGGGGCAATTCCGTACCTACTACCAGCCAATCGTGAAGATGCTCACCGGCGAGGTCCACAGCTTCGACGTCAGCACTCGGTGGGATCACCCGCTGCGTGGCGAGCTCTCCATAGGCGAGTGGGTGACACTGGCCGAAGAGGTCGGACTCATCGTTGACATCGATCGTTGGGTACTGCGTAGCGCCTGCCAGCAAGCCACAGAATGGCAGGAACAGTACTCAGAACACGAAAACCTCGTGGTATGGGTCGAGGTCTCGACCCGCCAACTCCTGCGCAAAGACTTCGTGGACACCGTCGCTGATGTCCTCGCATCGGTCGACGGCCCCAGAGGCAGCCTGGGGATAGCACTACGTGAGCGGTCGCTTGCAAAGCACCCCGAGCAGGCCAAGCAGGTTCTGTCCTCGCTGGCTGCACTGGGGGTTCGCCTTGAGTTGGAGGAGTTCAGTGGCGGCTGCTTCTCACCATCCCAACTCCAGGAATTGCCCTTTGACACCGTCAAGCTGGACCGTAACCTCACCGAGGAGCTTGGAGATCCGCGAGCTCGAAGAGCCCTTGCTGGCATCATCGCTCTGTGCCGAAACCTTGACTTGGATGTCGTAGCCAAGGGTCTCGATGACGCAACACACCTCACCACAATGCTGCAGATTCAGTGTGACTCCGGATTAGGCAGCCTGTTTGCGCCATCGCTGCCCGCCGAACAGGCTGGCGAAGTTCTGGTGCGGGGACATCGCTGGAACTTCCACCGGGATTGGGGGATCGTCGTCGCGACGGCCACCGAAGAGCAGGGCAAGGTGCCGCCTGAAACTTTCAATGCCAGTGATCGGGCATCATCCATTGCGGGGCTTGGGAGCCCCGCCATACGGCCCTAAGACGCCGGTACCGCCCAGGTTGGACAAAATTGTGCCTTTGCCGTTTGCATCGAGGCCAAAATAGCGTCATCATTCATGACTCACGGAATTGGTCCCGTGGTGAAGTCTGGAGTTCACGCCGCCCTGTCAAGGCGGAGGTCGCGAGTTCAAATCTCGTCGGGACCGCGGTCGGGTAGCTCAGTTGGCAGAGCGCACGCCTGAAAAGCGTGAGGTCACCGGATCGACGCCGGTCCCGACCACGCGAAAAGCCTGAAAAGGTCAAAGGCCGTGCAGAGTTCACTCTGTGCGGCCTTCGTCATTCTCAGCGCCTTCAATTCCCCCTCTGGCGGCAGACACCCTCCAGCTTGGCTGACGCCGCCACCGCCTCCGCGACAAGTGGCGCTACTCGCCGGTCAAACACCGTAGGAATAATGTTCGTAGGCGTTATCTCCGCATTAGGAATAACACTGGCGATCGCGCGTGCCGCGGCGAGTTTCATTCCTTCTGTTATCTGTGTGGCACCCGAATCCAGCGCGCCACGAAAGACGCCGGGAAAAGCCAGGACATTGTTGATCTGGTTCGGATAGTCGGAACGGCCGGTCGCAACGACAGCGACCCCATCTCGAAGGTCCTCGGGGAAGACTTCCGGTGTTGGATTGGCGAGCGCGAACACGATTGCGTTCTCGTTCATGGCAGCAACATCCTCGGGCGTGACAATGCGCGGGGCACTCACCCCGATGAACACGTCGGCACCAGCCAGCACCTCGCCTGGTGTTCCCACCCGCTGATCTGGATTCGTGTTCTCCGCGAGCCACTGTTTCGAACTATTGAGTCCCTTCCGCCCAGAATGGATCGTCCCGTTACGGTCACACAGGACCAGGTTCGCCACTCCCGCCTGCTGAAGGATCTTTGTGATCGCAACGCCAGCCGCTCCCGCGCCCGTAATCACCACCGACAGATCGCTCATCTGTTTACCAACGACGTGAAGACTGTTCTCAAGTGCGGCCAGAACCACGATCGCCGTACCGTGCTGGTCATCATGGAAGACCGGAATATCCAGTGACGCCCGCAGACGCTCTTCGACCTCAAAAGCTCCCGGGGCCTTGATGTCCTCCAGATTTATCCCGCCAAACACCGGACTCAGCCGCTCGACAGTTTCGACGATCTCATCAACCGAGTTCGTGCGAATGCATATGGGAAAGGCGTCAACACCGGCGAACTCTTTAAAGAGCAGTGCTTTACCTTCCATCACGGGCATTGCCGCCTCAGGTCCGATATCACCCAGGCCAAGCACGGCGGACCCATCGGAGACAATCGCCACCGTGTTCTTCTTGATCGTGAGATCAAAGGCCAGACTTGGATCCGCCGCAATCGCCTCGCTGACGCGAGCAACACCCGGCGTGTAGGCCATGGACAAGTCGTCCTTATCCTTCACCGCAACCGTTGGCACCGTCTCAAGTTTGCCGCCCTCGTGAATCGCAAAGGTCCGATCCAGAGAACGGAGCACCTCGACCCCCTCAAGATGCTGGATGGCAGAACAAATGCGGTCTATGTGATCGGTGTCGCTGGCGTTGACGACGATGTCCTCGTCAACGAGATCCGCCCGGTGGAGTTCGAAGCCCTGCAGGGACACGATGTTGCCTCCGGCTTCGCCAATCGCTGTGCAAAGCGCGCCAAGAACGCCTGGAGTGTTCTGTAGACGCACCGAAATGACCGCCGAGTATGCCGCAGTGGTTCTTGCCATGACATCTGATCCCTTGATTCATCCAGCAGTGGGAAATTTGTTCTGTCAGGTTAGAGGTCTCCAAACACCGCTGCGGCACACCGTCCAAATAGTCAGCTTGCGACGACCTCGGTGCCAGCCGCCCGATCATGCCAGGCCCGTCCCCGACTGTTGGTGAACATACTGATTGCGTCCCCAAGGAAGATGAAGATTCCAACTACCGGAATGGCCAGCGAGAACACCACTATGAGCTCTCGGATGACCAGACGATCAAACGCAGGTGACTCAGAACTGTCCACCGCCAGCACAGCAATTCCTGTTGCTGCCTTTCCAATAGTCCGACCGAAGAAGAACTGCGACAGCAGTCGATAGACAAAGAACGTCAAGAGCAGTCCAATGAAGACGTTCCGCAGCGTGTCTGCATCCTCACTAAACCGCTCCGCCAAAGCATCTATGTCAGCTCTGGAGGTCATATCCTGCTCGGAATAGCCCATGATGACGA
>CAYUOD010000122.1:0-7121 GCA_964446225.1 uncultured Acidimicrobiales bacterium
CCTGGGATTGTTGCTGCGATCCTCAGACGGAGAGAAGTCCTGCGGACTGGGTGACTCCGCCTTCGCCGTTGAAGGTCAGAACTTGGGTGGCTACTTTGTCGATGAAGAAGCGGTCGTGGCTTACGACGACGACCGCGCCTGGAAAGTGGAGGAGCGCTCTTTCCATGACTTGGGCGCTCGCGATGTCGAGGTGGTTCGTTGGCTCATCCAGAAGAATCACCGATGCGCCAGACAGCAGGCACATGACCAGCGCGACCCTGGCGCGCTGTCCCCCAGACAGGTCGCCGAGGCGCTGTTTGAGGTCGAGCTCTGAGAACTGGAAGAGCGCCAAGAACCGGTTCACCGATTTCTTGGTGGCGGTGAACGCCATGCTTCCTGGGGCCGCGTTCACTGCATGGCTGAGTGTGTCGTTGAGGTCCAGCTCATCGAGAATGTGGTTGAACGACACGAACTGCGCCCCCTTTCGCCACTGGACTTTGCCCGAGTCTGGTGTGACCTCGCCGGCCATCACGCGCAGGAGCGTGGATTTGCCGCAGCCGTTTGGTCCGAGCACCGCCCAGCGATCTCGTCGTCGGATGTCGAACGCTAGATCCGCGAAAAGTGTCTGTTCGTCGTAGCTCTTTGAGAGAGCGACGACTTCGCAGAGCTCTTTGCTCACGTGCAGGTTCTCGTATATGCCCGTGACAATTTGGTCGACTGGGCGCGGTGCTTTGCTTTTCTTGATGTCGGCGAGTTTGCGATCGAGTGACTTGCTGCTGGATCTTTGCGCCTCTCGACGGTCCTTGATGGCCTCGTTTTCGTAGGCCAACAGTTCCTGCTCATGCGCAAACTCGCGTGCCAGGTCCTTGAGTCGGAAGTGCTTCGCCGGGACGTAGTCGCTGTAGTTGCCCTCGTAGTGCTGCAAACGGAAATTCTCCACCTCGACAATGCTCGTAACTACCGCATCAAGGAAGTCGCGGTCATGGGAGATGACCAGCAAAGCGCCAGTGAAGTTCTGGAACCAGCCTTCAAGCCAGCGCAGCCCATCGACGTCCAAGTAGTTCGTTGGTTCATCCATGAGCAGCACATCAGGCGACTTGAGTAGCAATTCCGCGAGCGCGGCCCGGTTGCGCCAGCCGCCAGACAGCTGGCTGATAGGCGCCAAGCGATGCTCGTCGCTGAAGCCAAGCTTGGTGAGCACGGTGTCGATCTGGTTTTCGTAGGTCCAGCCACCGATGTGCTCCATGCGTTCGAACAGTTCGGCCTGCTGGTTGAGTAGACGCGCCATCTCTTTGTCGTCGAGCGGCTCGGCGAGGGCGTCGCCAAGCGCGGCCAGCGCTTTCTCGGTCTCGTGCACTTCGGTGAATTGTGCGTCGAGGAGTTCAAGCACACTCTGCTCGCCACTCAGCTCAGAGAATTGCGAGAAGTAGCCGACGGTGACCCCTTCGGTTGTCTCGATGGTTCCGCTATCCGGTTCCTCAAGATTCAGCATGAGCTTGAGCAAGGTGGTTTTGCCTGTGCCGTTGGCACCGATGACGCCGACTCGATCACCCTCGGTGAGTCGGAAGTTGACGTCGCGCAGAACGACCCTCGACCCGAAGCCTTTTGTGGCGCCCTTAACGCGAATCCAACTCAAGAGCCACAGCCCGGTACTGGTCCGATGGCGTCGTGTTCGTGGCTCTCGGGGAGGTGGATCAGCATCGGTCCAGCCTAGAGTCACGGGTGACCCCAGCGCGCGGTCCACGGCGTGGGTACCAGTGCACACAACTGTCCCCACAATCGACCGAGGCGCAGTTTTCGGCTGCCATGATCGCCGAAACTTACGCATCTATGCTGAGACGAGACTGCACGTGCGCACTGAGGAGACCAATGGATTCGCAACTGACGCAGGCCGACATATCGACGATCGCAGCGGAGGCCTACACCTACGCATTTCCGATGCTGATGGGTTACCGGTTCGGTTATGCCACGTACCTTGAGCCAGCCGCGCCGTCATACGCTGGCCCGGCGAACCAGGGTCCCTTTGGTAAAGCAGTGACCCTCGACCACACCTTTAGGGACGTCATTACGCCCAACGCTGACACGCCTTACTCGTTTGCGTTGCTCGACCTACGGGCTGGACCGTTGGTGCTATCAGTGCCAGAGGTGACCGGCCGCTACTACGTCATGCAGTTCGAGGATCTGCTTGGCTATAACGAACTGTTCATCGGCAGTAGAGCTACTGGTACCGAGCCCGGATCACACGTGCTCATGGGGCCGAGCTACAAGGGCGAGGTCCCGGATGGATTCGCTTCGTCATTCAGGTTTGAGTCTGAGCTCGTATTTCTCATTGGCCGCACTCAACTCCTGAGCGCCGCTGATCAGCCAGCGCTAGCGGAGGTGATGGCCAACTACCGTCTTGAGCCACTCGAGGTGTTCCAAGGCGGGGAGGCACCAGAACTCCCTCCCTTTGACTGGCCCGTATGGGTGGATGAGGCTTCCCGCGATGAGCGCTTCATTGGGTACATGAACGCGCTGCTGAGCCTCACTGAGCCCGTGCATCCCGATGAGGTGCAGATGTTCCAGCGCTTCGCGAGCATCGGCATCGGAGCTGGGCTGAACTTCGATCCTGAATCCTTGGACTCCGAGAAGCGCAAAGCCATTTCCGATGGCGTAGACGCGGCCCGCGAGCAGATCGCTGCAGGAGTTGAGACCATCGGCGGGAAGGTAAACGGTTGGATCTCGTCGGATCCGTTTGGGAACCGCTCGTTCTACGGAAGCGACTACGTCAAGAGAGCCGCAGCTTCGATGATGGGATGGGGAGGAAACGACAAGATCGAAGCCTTCTACCCGATTGTGCGAGAGGATGCTGACGGAGCCCTGCTGGACGGGAATTCCCGATATCAGCTGACCTTTGCTGAACTTCCCCCGGCTCACGCGTTCTGGTCCGTGACGATGTACAACACCGCATATGACGGAGTTGCTGGTTTCATGGTCGAGAACCCAATAGGTCGCTACCTCATCAACTCGACCACTGAGGGACTCTCGTTCGACGGGTCAGGCGGCCTGACGCTTACGATGCAGCGCGAGGCACCAACAGACCCCGATGAGCTTGCGAACTGGCTGCCAACACCAGACGGACCGTTCTACATGACCCTCAGGATCTACTGGCCAGAGCCTGCGGCGTTGGACGGAACCTGGGCCCCGCCTCCGGTTGTGCGATCGTAGCTTCCTAATCGAGGCTTGCGCCTCTGCTGAGACGAATGAGGTCGGCCCAGCCGATGCGGGCGCCAGTCTGCAGGAGCGTGAACTCATATACCCGACCCGCCAGACGGATTAGGCCCCACACGGCGAGCGCGAGCAGACCCAAAGACAACGCGACCTCACCAGCGCTTATCGTGTCCATTGCTACGCGAACGGGCAAGAGCATCGGCGCGGTGAGCGGAAACAGCGTCAGTACTCTGGCCAGCGGCCCGGCTTTTCCGCTGGCGATGACGGACTGAGCGGCGAAGAAGCCACCGAGCAGCGGGATAAGCACCGGCGCGATGATCTGCGCAGCGTCTTCCTGTCGAGAAATGAGAGATCCCAGTAGGGCAAAGAAGGTGTTGTAGATGGCCAGACCTCCAAGCACCGAGATGAGCACTATGGGCAGGAACTGCCAGACGGACGTTGGGATGTCTACCGAGTCAGTTGCCAGCAACGCGGCGGTAAGACCAGCGGTGACGACGAGAATCTGCAAACTGGCCAGACTGCAAAGTCCGATGACCTTGCCGAGCAGCAGCGTGCGGGGTTTCAGATGGCTCAGCAGGATCTCGACCACCCGCGAGGACTTCTCCTCCACGACGCTCAACAGCGCCAGCTGTCCGTAGATCTGGGGAAGCATGAACGTCACCATGAGTCCGATGAAGGCCACAACTCTCGCGACATCCGCTGGTTCGTCGGAAGGATCGACGTAGCGTTCGCCGACGACTACCGGCGTCATGAGCAGGTCAATCTCGTCCTCTTCAAGTCCGAGAGCGTCACCGCGCACGATCAACTCCTGCTGTTGAATAGCCATTTCTACAACGGCCGCGACCTCTATGTCGCGATCCACATCCCAGGCCAGGGTTGGTCCGGATTCGATCACCACAATGAGATCGCCAGCGCTCAGTAGGTCGTTAACGTCCTCTCGGGCTTCCCCGCTCAGGTCCTCAATAGATACGTCAAGCACGCCCTCGCTGAGCAGAAGAATCTGTGCGGCGAGACCGTCATCCACTTGCACCAGACCGATACTCACCTCGCGGAGGTGATCGTCTCCGTCGGGCCAGAGCGACAGCACTATCGGGCCGGCTACAGCCGCCAGTACAAGAATCCCGGTAATGATGCGGAATGCGTTCGTTCGAGCCCGCGTGCGAATCTCTCTCCACGCCACCTCACTTGTCTGCGAACGGCTCATGTGGTCACCAGGTCCAGAAAGACCTCTTCGAGTCCCGGAGGTTCGTAGCTGACCGCCGCGATGGCCCCTGCCGCGGCTGCACTTGTTATGAGAGCAGCGCCGTCGGATTCAGCGGGCACAACAAAGCTGGAGCTACCGGGAGCCGCCTCCACTGCCTCACCTTCAGGCGGATGCCAGTCGGGGGGCTCGCCCGCCCACTGAATATGGAGATGCCTGCGCGTCGACTGGTTGCGCAGATCCCTAACTGTGCCGGTAGCTCGCGTAGCCCCGGCAGCGACGATGCAAACATGTTCGGCCATATCCTGCACGACGTCCATCTGATGGCTTGAGAAGACGACGCTCACACCCCTGCTGACTTGCTCTTCCATCACCTCGACCAGCATCTGCACAGCTACAGGATCCAGCCCTGCGAAGGGCTCATCGAGCAGCATGAGCGCTGGCTCGTGGACGAGCGCGATAGCGAGTTGGACCCGTTGCTGATTGCCGGTTGAGAGTTCCTGAATACGATCGTTGCGGCGTTCTTCGAGCCCGACCCGCTCAATCCACTGATCGGCGCGCTCGGCAGCCGTATTGTGCTCAAGGCCAGCAAGTCGACCGATGTAGGCGATGTGCTCGTGGACTTCCATCGCATGGTAGAGACCGCGCTCTTGTGGCATATAGCCGATGTGGCGACGGTCGTCACGCGATATCGTGCGTCCGTTCCAGGTGATCGAGCCCCCGTCCAGGGCCACGAGACCAAGGATGCCGCGCATGGTTGTGGTCTTTCCCGCACCGTTTGGGCCGAGGAATCCGATGAGCTGTCCCCTGGCAACCTCAAGATCAATTCCGCGTAGGGCATGCACGTCCCCGTAGTGCTTCTCTAAGCCGGTGACCCGGAGGCCTTCTGAACCATTCCGTTGGCTCACAATCGGTCCCTCCAGAGCGCGAGTAGGTCTCGCTCCTGGTCCCGAGACAGGCGCGGTTCCTTTGCTGCGGCCGGGCTGCCATTGAGATCTTGATCGGAGCGAGCTTCGGGCACGTTGTCCAGGGCTCCTCTGATGGTCTCTGCTAATGGGCGAAGTGTGAGCCCCAGGCGGAGGGCCCGGCTCGTATCCCGGCTCATGAAACCGATGTGGCTGGGTGTGAGGCCAGCTGGGACCCAGAGCGGCAGGTCGTGCCATGGCGCGACCTCGTTATCTGCGAGAAAGTTGTCCGAGACCCACACCAGCTCTGCGTCGCTATTCGTCGTCTCCTGAATCGTCTTGAGAAGCTCGCCCATCGTGAGTGATCCGGACGTTCCGCTGGCGTTCATGGCACCCACGATCTTGCGTTCCGAGGCGCGTACAATCCAGGCCCCGAGATCTCTGACGTCAATGAACTGCACGGGTTGATTCTGTGGCTCGGGGGCAAGTACCTGACCCCCGGCGGCGATGCGCTGCGCCCAGTAACTGAAACGCCCCGTGTCATCGTGGGGTCCGAATATCAGACCAGCTCGCACGTGATGCACGCGGCCAGGTATGAGGCCGTCGAGTTCCTGCTCACAGAGTGCCTTGAATCCCCCGTAGTCGTCGTCACTCTCGATCGTGACGTCCTGGACGGTGGCCAGGTCGGCCGACTCGTTTGCGCCCGGCGTGCTGTTATCGGCGTAGACCGAGACAGTGGAGACGAAGGTGTAGTGGTCGACGCGCGAGTCGAGCACCTCAACGAGAGCCCTGACCTGGCGCGGATAGTAGGCGGAAGTGTCAATGACCGCGTCGAAGCTCCGGCCATCCAGTGCACTCAGATCAGCGTCGCGGTTGCCAACGAGGTGCTCGACATCTGGATATAGGTGTGGGTTCGTCCTGCCACGATTGAACAGAGCGATTTCGTGGCCAGCCTGAAGCGCGTGGTCTACGACGGCACGCCCCAGGAATTTCGTGCCGCCCATCACCAGTATCTTCATTCATTCTCCAAATGACTCCCCCGCGAAGCTATCCGACCTGACCGTGAGTCGGAACACGCGCCATGCGCACCGGACTTCACGGTAGATGCGTAGCTTTCGGCGGTCACAGACGACCCTGTTACACCGCTACGAGAATCTGCACTTTCTCGCCATTGAGGCAATTTGTAGGCGGCGCAGTAGTCGTGCTCGGATCAGATTCTGGTGATGAGGCGTGGCCTGGCGGGACAGGTCTCAAGCAACGAATCACCCGCTTCTACGGCAGAGAATCTTCAGGGGGGAAGTCCCAGGTATCAGTCACTGGAGGACGTGCTAGTACCTGCCTGAGGACCCGACGACGACCACAACCACAGCGGATTCCGGTAGCTCGTCTACCTCCAGCAGTACTCCGGAGTCGTCCACGAGTGATGATCACGCCACCTCGACGAGTGCTGCGTCGGGTCCCCCTGATGACACCCTGCCTAATACCGGGCCCAGTTCGGCGGCACTCCTCACCATCCTTGGAGTCGCCGTGGTCGGATTCGGAGTCGCTCTCCTTCGTTCAGCGGGTGCGTGGCGGACTCGAGCTCGCTGAGCGATCTAGGACGGGACGAGGCTGAAGAGCACGCGAATATCCCGAGTGTTGTCAACAGACGTGACGGAGTAGTCGCCCGCGGGATAGGTTCCCGAGATCCAGACATAATCAGGACCGGCGCCGGAAAGTCCGATTGCGGGGCACTCCACTGTCCGCTCAGAGGTTGACACGGGGACTGGCTTTCCAACACAGTCCACGGAGGCCGTCTGCTCGTTCGCCTGTGTAGGTGAGGATGA
>CAYUOD010000123.1:0-5701 GCA_964446225.1 uncultured Acidimicrobiales bacterium
AGCGGGACTCTGAAGTTGCGGTGTCACTCATGGCCACCGAGCAGGTCCTCGTCACAAGCCGACTCACCGAGATCGAGGTACGCCGCAACCTCGCCCGACTCCTCGACGTAGACGCTGCGCTCGCCGCCAAGCGCCAATTCCTCCACGATCTCGATGCCTTCGCGCTTGTTGCTCTCGACGCAACCACATGCGCCGAAGCAGCGCGGATCGCCGAGCAAACCCTGTGTCGTTCTCCCGACTCTGTACACCTGGCCGCTGCGCTGCGGACTGGCTCAGCTACCACATTGCTTACCTTCGACGCTCGACAAGCCCAGGCAGCGCGCACGGTTGGTCTTGCGGTCATAGGCGTGTGAGCTAAGCCGGCGCGGATTCTCGGGAAACCGCCCCCGCGTCGGCCTCTGTCGCTTCGGTCCGGGGACGCCAGATGTACAGCAACGCCGCAATCCAGGTGGCGTTGAACATCGGAAAGAACGAGTCTGACAACGCGACCACGTCTGTAGCCGTGTAGAAGACCCCGACTGCGAGATCGATGAGCTGGATGAAGATCATGATGCTGATCCACAGACGATGGGCCAGTGGGTCGCGCGAGATATAGACGAACGCAATGCCGTAACCCAGGAATCTGGCGGCGAGCATGCCCAGGGGATAGAAGATGTCGTCCTCGGGTACCGAGTGCCCGATGGTTTCGAGGAAGAAGGCGGGGGCAAACAGGTAGAGCAGTCCCAGGACAATCTGGATAGCACCGACGACCTTCAGCAAGATCTTCAGGTTTCTCATAATTCATTTCTCCTTGATTTTGATTGATCGAGGAGTAATGTAGGTCCAATACTTCCCTTTGTGAAGTAGTTACCTTTTGGAAAGTAGGTACCTTGCTCGAAACTATCGTGCAAACAGAGGTCTGCAGCGACGAATGCCCGATAAAGAAAACTGCCGAGGTCATCGAAGGACGCTGGACAACGCTCGTCATACGCGAGCTACTGCCTGGCAAGAAGCGCTTCTCAGAGATCCAAAGGGCACTCACAGGGGTCAGTCCAAAGGTGCTCACGGTCCGTCTGCGTATGCTTGAGCAACGGCAAATACTGACCCGAACCGTCTTCGCGACGGTCCCACCAACAACTGAGTATGAGCTCACACCTCTTGGCCGCGAACTGGAATCTGTGCTGAACGCCATGGCCGATTTCGGCCTGCAGCTCTCAGACGATCTCGATCAGTAATCAGACGACCCAGACCCACACTGCACCGACCAGTGGTTCCCAGTGCCCGGTGCGTGGGTTACCTTGTGGCCGATGGTTACCGTCATTGCCCACCGAGGAGCCAGAAGCCTCGCGCCTGAGAACACGCTGAGCGCGGCCCGAAAGGCGCACTCGCTCGGCGCCGATCTCTGGGAGACCGACGTAGCCGTCACCGCTGACCATCAACTCGTGCTCATGCACGACGATGCAATGACCCGCACGACGGACGTCGCTGAGAAATTTCCCGAGCGGGTTCCCGCGCCGTTCTCCTCCTACACGCTGCGCGAGATCCGAACTCTGGACGCCGGCTCATGGTTCGAGCGTGATGATCCGTTTGGACAGATTGCCGAAGGTGCTGTGTCAGCCGACGAACTCGTCAGCTACAAAGGCCTCCAGGTACCGACGCTGCGCGAGGCATTTGAACTCACGCTGGAACTCGACTGGCAACTGAATCTCGAACTCAAGGACCAGCCGGAACCCAACGACGAATTTGCACTGGTCGACCACATCCTCGAGCTCGTCGACGAAGTATCGATCGGGCCTGCCCACCTCCTGTTTTCGTCGGCACGCCATGACTGGCTGAAGTCGCTGAAACAACGCAGACCCGAGTTCGAAGTCCAAGCCATTCTGGGCCTCTTTCCAGCCGATCCGATGGACTTCACCGACCCCTTCTTTGAGACCTACAACCCACGCATCACCCGACTCTCCGCCGACGAGATTGCCAGGTTGTTGAGTTCGGGCCAGAAGCTGAATCCTTATACCGTGAACGAAACCAAGGCAATGGCACACCTAATAGATTTGGGTGTTGCCGGACTGATCACAGATTTTCCCCAGAGAGTGCCGAGATGACCTCCCCCACTACGACGACCGACCTCAAGATCTGCATCGTCAACTGCTACCCCGAGGCCAGTCGGGCAAACTTCGACAAACAAGAAGTCGGGCACCCGCACGACATGTTCATGGACTTCCTGAGCAGCGAAGCGCCGAACGCCTCAGTCGACATCGTCTACGCCGCCGACCCCGACTTCGGGCTGCCCGATGGCAAGTCCATCGACGACTACGACGGCTTCATGTGGACCGGCTCAGACCTCATCGTCTACAAAACCGACGACCCTAGGGTGTCCGGACAGATCAAGTTCGCCGAGACTCTCGCCACCACCGACGCGGCCAGCTGGGGAAGCTGCTGGGGGCTGCAACTGGCCTCGCTCATCGGCGGAGGCGAAGTCGTACTCAGCCCGAACGGTCGCGAGTGGGGCATCGCCCGCCGCATCGAACTCAATGACGCAGCGCGATCAGCGGCGATCCTCGCAGGTAAGCCTGCCGTCTTCGACGCGTTCATCATGCACCTGGACGAGGTCTCGCAGCTCCCCGACGGAGTCACCAACCTGGGTGGCAACGACCACACCTCGGTACAGGTCGCCGAATTTGAGATGGGCGAATCGTCATTCTGGGCTACGCAATACCATCCCGAGTACAACCTGTATGAGATGGGACGGCTCATCGCCGCGAGGAGCGAGGCGCTCGTCCGCGAAGGTCACTTCGTGGACGTCGCTGCTGTCGACGCATACGCCGCCGACATGATCGCCCTCTACGAAAGCCCTGACTCAGCCGAGCTCCGCGCAAGCGTTGGCGTGGGCGACGACATCATCGACCCAGCGATCCGACAGATCGAACTGCGCAACTGGCTGCGTTTTGTGGACGCACGAAGAATCGCCAAGTCCGGAGCCTAAGCCAACAGTGCAGGTCGCTCGGCTACCGCTCTAACGTCAGCCCCAGCTCGGCCTGCTTCTTCTTCGTAAGACCCAGAGCGACAATGCGATGCGATTCCTGAATCTGTTCGCGCAAGTGCTCATCTTCAAGACCTGGTGAGGCGTAGTGCTGGGCCCATGTGAACCCTCGTGAGGCGAGGTAGGGCGCAGGGCGAACGCCCGGCATCTCGACGAGGAACTCGTACTCCTCGGGCGATGTCTTGAAGGTGATGCCGACCACATCATCTTCACCCCAACCAACGATGGCGAAGACTTTGCCACCCACCTTCCAGACGTGCGCGTCCCCCCACTGAACAACCATGGTTGTCGCCTGAAGCGAGCCACAAAAAGTGTCGTACTCGTCGAGATCCATCGACTCAATGTTCGCACACGACGTCGACTTCGGACTGACGTCACTGAGTCGGCCTGAGCCCGAGCTATCGACGACAGACCGCGAGGCACCTAGCCAGGCATCGAGAACTCGTCGACGATCACCATCGACCCTTCGGTGTTGTCCGTGCGGAGCTTGACTACCGCCTGATACTCCTCGGAGTTGTACCAGGCAAGCGCGGCGTCGCGATCGGCAAACTTCAGCACGATCGTCGAGCTGAACGCATCGCCCTCAAGCGATGTGGATGCATGCTCAGCAACGATCACCTCAACCTTATGGGAGATGATCGTCGGTATGGCAGCCGGCGTGTAGGCCTCGTACCCCTCTGGGTTCGTGATGTTGTACGTGGCAATGATGTAGGCGCTCATCTGGCCAGATTAGTCAGACAGGGTCAGAGCAATGACCAACGACGAGTGAAGCTCAGGCCCTCGGCGCCGTCCGCCAGGTGCCCCGGCTCACGGCCTTGCTTCCGAGCATGGCTGCATCAGCTCGATCCAACACCTCATCCACCGACTCTCCCGCCGCCCCCTCGGCTATGCCGACAGAGGTGCCAACGGTAACTGAAGCGCCGGCTAGGTCAACTCGCTCGGAGCCTGCCTCCACCACCGCGGCGGCCATGTTCTGAGCCTTCTCAAGTGAAGTGCCGGCGGGGCAGACGACCGCAAACTCGTCGCCGCCGAGGCGACCAACCACGGCATCGGGACCCAGGACCTGCGACAGCCGGGCAGCGAGCACCCGCAGAACTTCATCGCCTGCGGCATGGCCGTACCCATCGTTCACCACCTTGAACCCGTCGAGATCGATGTACAGGAGCGTGACCGGTCCGATTCGGACGCGTTCCTCGGCCAACTCGAAGAACCGACCCCGTGAGGCCAACCCGGTGAGATGGTCCTCGTGGGCCCCCTTTTCGAGATCGTGCAGGTGCGACCGCCATTGCAGCAGGAGCGTCAACGAGCGCTTCATATTCTCGACCGGGTACCGCTGCCCGGCCGCGTTCGGGCCGTCGGGGGTCGACCAGACCACGATGCACGCACCGTCGCGATGGGCCGGGTCCGGCACCGGCACTGCCATCACTGCCGCGAATCCCTCGGCCCGCGCCGCTTCGGCCAAGACTGCGGGCACCAGCTCACGGTCATCCAAATCCACCGCAACCACCGCGGCACCTTTCGACATTGCCTGGTCCCATGGCGCAAGGCCCTGCGTGTCCCCAAGGCCAGTTAGTAGCGAACTCGTCACACCAGCGCTCACAGCCTGACGACGACCGTCGTCGCGGAAGATGACCACGTACCCCTCCGTACGGTACCGCCAACGACCAAGGTCAACGACCAGAGCGAGCTGCTCCTCTAGCGGCGATCCGTCGGTCATGGCTTCGAGCAACCGGTCACCCAGGACGAGGTCGTTGGACTGACGGATCAGCAGCAACATGTCGTCATTTCCGTCGACGCCGCTCGTGTTGATGTCAAGGGGGACCCAGCCGCCATCGGCATGGCGGATGCGAAAGAGAGCCGGAGTAGCCTGGCTGTCGCCCTGCAGGAGTCCGGCGGTGGCGAGGCCCACCATATCGACCGCCCGCTCAAGATCGTCGGGATGAAGGAAATCGACCATCGACCGGCCCACCATCTCCGCTGGTTGAAAGCCGACCAGGCGGGAGCTAGCGGCACTCATCCACAACAGCGTCGTATCAGCGGCCATCACCGCTACAGCATCGCTCGAACTATCGATGGCGGCCCGCAGCCAGGTAGGGTCGGGCGGCGCGGCGTCAAGCGCTGCACCATCAAACGAAGTCTCGGACAGGGGGCTGGCTGCCACTCCGCGATCATCGCTTGAGCTCATCGCCGAAGTCTACCGAGGCCAGCACAGACCGGCCGGTTCGGGGGCTGGGGTCAGGCGTCGAGTTCTTGGCCCAGGTGGGGCGGGGTATTCGGACTTCTGGCGGACTGACGTCGCTCAGTCGGCCTGGGCCCGAGCCATCGACGACAGAGCAGTGGCGTCGAGGTCAGACGTCGAGTGTGACCAGGATCGCGGTGTCGTTCGGGTGGCCTGTCTTTCCGCCGGGGATCGCGTGGAGGAGATTGATCATCTTGAGTTGGAACCCGTACTTCTTGCTCACGAGACGATCCATGCGTTCGAAGGTCTCATCTGCGAGGAGCTCGGCAGTCCCTGAAACGGGCTCTGTGCCTTCCTTGACCCGGCCCCGAGCATCTGAGGGTTGCACCACGACCCGATTGTTGTTCTTCATGCGTTTCACCTTCCATGTCTGTGAGGAGGTGATGAAGCCCACGCGCCCGTCGCCCGCGTCAACGGGCCAGACCGGTACAGGCTTGGGGGTA
>CAYUOD010000123.1:5711-7115 GCA_964446225.1 uncultured Acidimicrobiales bacterium
CGTCCTTTTTCAAGGCTGTGAGGGACAGATACTTCTCGGAGGCAAGGGCTGGGCTGGCGTTTGTGTTCATGAGATCAAGGATTCACGATCGAAAGCTCCTCGTCTATTACGAAACGTCCACGATTCATGGGTATTCGTCCACCTGGTCACGACGAGGTCTATCTAGGCTGCGAGCCGGCTACTGCTTCGATGGCCCACTCCGACACGAGAGGAGCGAGTCCCCATTCAATGATCTCGCTCCCTGTGTCAAGCTCGTAAACGTCGCCGTTGTAGTACACGAACTCCATGCCGCTTGTCGTTCTAGGCTCGGCCGAAACCGCGACGACCGGAATCTCGATGGGGGTCGTCTGCGGCCTGCGTATGCGAAACCCCATTGGTAGGTACGGCTCGAAGACAATCAAACCAGGCTCAAGGCGCGCATAGCCCGCCCGCCAACGCCGCAGGAGCGGCGAGATCTCGCCGCTTCGACTACGGATTGAGCACGCAACAGCCTTGTCCGCTTTGGCGCGCTCGATTCTTCTCCGCCATATCCAGCTGAGAAATACCATGCCGACGACAACCGCAATCAGAATTCCAAAAAAGCCAGCCATTGCGGCAAGTCTCGCGCACCGACTTTGCGGTCTTGGCACCAACCGTCGATGATTGAGTGATGGGTACTGCAGCAAAACCAGCCGAGGCCATGACCACCACCGGAATGGTGAAGGGCAAACTGACAGCAAAGGGCTCAATAGCGCTTTGGGCTGGCATTCCATATGCCGCCCCGCCTGTTGGTGATCTGCGCTGGCAGCCGCCCGCTCCCGCGGCCGCGTGGAAGGGTACAAAGCGCTGCACCAAGTACGGGCCAGGCGCGTTTCAGCGTGAGGCAGGTGAATCACAGTTCCTTGCCAACCTCATCTCCGGACTGGGGCTCAGTAAGGCCCGGCAGAAGACGTTGAGCCTTGCGGTGAAGGCGGCGCGCACCAAGCAGAGCGAGGATTGCCTCACTCTCAACGTGCGCGCACCAGCACACGCCTCCGGCCTGCCCGTGATGGTGTGGATTCACGGCGGCGATCATACCGACGGGAGTAGCTCCGAGCCGATGTATCGCTCGAACGCCCTGCCGGACCGTGGCTGCGTTCTGGTCAGCATCAACTACCGACTCGGCCTCATGGGTTTCTTTGCCCATCCCGAGTTGGCAGCCGAATCAGCCGATGGCGTGTCGGGCAACTACGGACTGCTCGATCAGATAGCGGCACTTGAATGGGTGCGCGACAACATCTCGGCATTCGGCGGAGATCCGTCCAACGTCACGATCTTCGGGGAGTCGGCAGGCGGCGAAGCGGTACTGAACCTGATGACCAGCCCACGCTCGGAGGGGCTATTCCACAAGGCGATCGCCCAGAGCCCGAGCGACACCGGACGCTG
>CAYUOD010000124.1:0-7095 GCA_964446225.1 uncultured Acidimicrobiales bacterium
AGCAACTACGACTCAATCGAGACCGTAGCTCGCGAAGTCGGACTCATCGAGTAGCGCGGTGGTTCCTGTCGCTGGCTTCGATGCCGTCACCCTCGACTATGGGCAGGGCCATGGGATTTTTGGCCTGGACCTCAAGGTGTACCCAGGCGAAAGGGTCGCAATCATCGGACCCAGCGGGGCTGGCAAGAGTTCGACGCTCGCAATGATGAACGGGCTCAGCGTGCCGACTGCAGGCTCGGCGACGATTCTGGGTTTGTCGTCTCAAGAGCTCATCGCCCGATCAGGCCGCACGACGCGCGCTCGCATCGGCACCATCCATCAATCTCTTCATCTGGCCGACTCCATGCGTGTCGTGCACAACGTCTCCGCCGGTCGGCTTGGACGCTGGAGCACCGCCCGCGCCCTCGCATCGCTTCTCGTGCCCCAGGAAACCCAAGCTGTACGCAGCGCCCTGGCTCGCGTTGGCATCGAAGACCTCATCTGGACGCGGACCGGAAAACTCTCGGGCGGCCAACGCCAGCGTGTTGCTGTAGCACGGCTTCTGGTGCAGGATCCCGATCTCGTGCTTGCCGATGAGCCTGTTGCCAGCCTTGATCCCGGTCGCTCCCACGAGGTGATGCAGCTGCTTGTAGAGGCCACAAGCCGCAGCGAAGGCGGCACAGACCGCACGCTCGTGATGAGTCTGCACGATCCAGATCTGGCCCGCACCTACGCCGATCGAATCATCGGACTCAACAACGGCTACGTCCAGTTCGATGAGCCTGCGGCTGATGTCACCGATGAGACCCTAGAACTGCTCTATAAGGTCCCCACCCAGGCCACATGAAACGTCGCAAAGACCGGTGGGCATGGTCCACCCTGGTTGTCGTCGGAGCAATCGCCGCCCTCTCCCGGGCCGGTACGTCAGGCATCGTCAACTCGAGAGGATTCTCGCAGTTCGGCGAGTTCATAAAGGCGGCTTTCAATCCCGCTCTCGACAACGAGCTGCTTCGAATTGCGCGCGAAGAGGCACTCACAACCGTTAGCTACGCGCTCCTCGGCACTGCGCTGTCGCTCACCATCGGTGTCTTTGGTGGCTTGCTGTTGTCAGAGGCGGCGTGGGAGCCAATTACTGAGAAATGGAGTAGCGCTCGTCGACTGAGCTGGCGTCTGACGCGTGGAATCGCTGCAATTCCCCGCAGCGTGCACGAGGTTGTCTGGGGACTCATCCTGCTGAATATCCTCGGCAACGATCCTTGGGTCGCGGTGATCGCAATTGGTGTTCCGTTCGGCTCTACGACCGCGAAGGTATTCGCCGAGATTCTCGACGAAACGCACCGCAGTACCTTCCAGGCACTGCGTGTCAGCGGCGCCGGACGGCTCAGTTCGCTCTGGTACGGCGTCCTTCCAGACAGTGCTGGCGATCTGTTGAGCTACAGCTTCTACCGCCTTGAGTGCGCGATCCGGTCTGCCGCGATTCTTGGCGTTATCGGCGCAGGCGGCTTGGGTTTTCAGCTACGACTCAGCTTCACCAGCCTCGACTACAACGAGATGTGGACCTTCTTATACGCGCTGATTCTGCTCTCAGGCCTGGCTGACTGGTGGTCATCAGCGGTCCGCCGCCGCCACGCACAGATTGGGGCCTCTACGGCCACCTCCGATACGGGGTCAGCTCCGGGTCGTGATCGACTCCTGCTCGGATCTTCGCTGGCGTTTGCCATCGCGATTCCGTTTGCATGGTGGGACCTTGGACTTCGCCTGCGCGACCTCTGGTCCAGCGCAACCAGAGCAAGAGCCATGGACTTTTTCTCCGACGCGCTCCCACCCGACTTCTCTGCTGCTCTTGGCGATATCTGGACCGCATCGATTGACAGTGTCGCGATGGCCATCCTGGCGATACTGATCGCGTTCGGGCCTGCAATCGTCTTCGGCTTTCTCGCCGCCCGACCGCGCATCGCCGCAGGCTCGCACGGCCGACTGCTCAGGGCGGCCACCTCGCTTGGACGCGCTGTGGTCCGACTGGTTCTGCTGGTGCTGAGGGCCGTCCCTCCACCAATCGGGGCTTTCATAGCGCTCTTTCTGTTTTTCCCTGGGATATGGCCGGGCGCTGTGGCGCTTGGGGTGTACAACCTCGGAGTAACCGGACGACTGCTCGCTGAGATTGTCGAGAACCACGATGACAGCAGCGAAACGCTCCTGCGCTCTCAGGGTGTCGGCCGAATCTCACGTGCCGTGTACGCAACTGCGCCCGCGGTCAGCGGGAAGTTCATCTCCATTGGCTTCTACCGCTGGGAGGTCGCCATACGGGACACTGTGGTTGTGGGTGTCGTCGGCGCTGCGGGCCTCGGTCGGGTCATTGCGGACCAGCGTGTTGCGTTCGACTACGACGGAATGACCGCAACCATCATCGCTCTCATCGTGCTCACCATTGCCACCGATCAACTCAGCGCCGCCATGCGGCGCAGTTTCCGCTAACCCAGGGAGCCGAGCAGATCATCCCACTGCAGTCGCTCAGTGACTGGATCCACCAGACCTGCGCTGCTTTCTGAGCTCTGCTGCAACTCGTGTCTAAAGGCTTCGTCGGTCGCGAAGCGCTGCAATACCGCAGACAGGCCAGCAGTATCCTGGACCTCAAAATAGCCGGGATGCTTCTCGCCGAGCATGCCTACATTGCCGTCAATACGACTCGCGATGACGGGCTTTCCGAGCGCCAACGCCTCGGACACGACGTTTGCCCCGCCTTCGGAGAGTGAAGTGATCACAAGGACGTCGCTGCGGTCAAGGAGTGCAAGCGCATCTGCTCTGGAGAGTTCTCCGAGCCAGTCATACTTTTCGCATCTCCGCGCGAGATCACGAGCTTTGAGGTCCCAACTTTCGTCGTGTGCTGCCCCGACATGCACGACGCGAATCGGGGTCTCAGCTGGAATGAGACAGACGGCCTCGCCGGCTCGGAGTGGGTCCTTGACCTCACGGAGATGTGAAAGCACCACCGCCTGGAACCCATCTCCTGCGCTCACCGCCCTCGCACTCGGGAGGTCCTCGACGGCCTGGTGAATAGTCCACACTCGGCCACGAACGGCGCCGCCGAGCCGCTCAGCGGCCAACGGCTGAAGCACTACGAACGCGTCGCCCAGTGCCAATGAGGAGACGACGTCCGGATCGTTCAGGTCCCCGTACACATCTGTTCCACCGAATCCCACGACAATTTTCGGGCGAGGCGTGAGCGCCGCATATCGACGAATCGCATCGGCACCACGTTTCGCATGAAGCACCACAACGACGTCCGCCTCAACGGGCTCCTCATCGTGTGCCTGCTCAACAACGATGTGATCAAGTTCGGTGATTCGACGCGCCCAACGCTGAGAGGTCGTCGCGTTCCCGCTCGTAGTTCCTGGCCTCGTTGGAGCTGAGACAACGATCCGCAAGGCGCTGTCCTAGCTATCGGTCGCGCAGGTGCGGAATCCGCCGAAGATATCGACGCGATCCGGTGTGAAGTAATTACGGAAGGTATTGCGGACGTAACGGGGCCGCGTTGCCCAAGACCCACCACGCAGCACTTTGCGACTCCCGAACCACGGCTCAGAGTTGTCCAGATACGAATCCCGCACAAAGCCCGGAAGGGGCTCAAATACGGAATCTGTCCATTCCCAGACGTTGCCAAGCAGATGTCGAAAGCCCAGCGCCGAAGCGCCCGCCTCACACGAGTCCACCGGAGCCGTCCCCAGCTGGTCAATGTTCCAGACCGCATACTCCGCGCTGGTCTCGTCGGTGCCCCACGGCCTGGAGTAGCGCTTCTCTCCGCTCGGGTCGTAGCAAGCAGCACGCTCCCACTCTGCTTCGGTCGGCAGGCGACGATTCGCCCACGCACAATAGGCCTTTGCTTCGAACCAGTTGACGTGGATCATTGGATGGTCCGGCTCGAGTGCGCGCCACTGGTCGAACACGCGCCGCTCCCAGCCCGAGCCTGCCCTCCGCCAGTACACGGGCTGAGGCTGCTCCTGCTTGAGCTTCCAGGCCCAACCGTCGAGGTTCCACAGGTCCTCGCGCTCGTAGCCCCCGTCAGCGACGAATTCTGCGAACTGAGCCTGAGTGACAGGCAGCTCGTCCATCCAGAACTCAGCCACCTCGACCGGTGTTTCCCACTTCTCGTTGTCCATGACGAACGGTTGATCGGGTGAGCCCCCCAGCATGTGCACTCCAGCGGGTACCTGGATTTGCCTGCCAGGTCCGGTCGCGGCCGCCGCAGCTGAAACGGGACGCTGCTTCCATGCAGTGGGAGCCGGGTAGCCGAGGTGTTGGCGTGTATACATCAGCGCTTCCACATGGGCATCGTGGTGCATGATCGAATACAGGGCGTGATAGGCCAACTCGGTGTTCGTGGGATCATCTGCGACGGCCTCACGAACCTCAGCGGTGACCGCGGCCACGAACTGCGTCGACATGGTCCGGCTCGGGAGCGGCAGATACCACCTGGTCGCGTGAACGACCTCCGAGGAGTTCCAGAGCTCATCGCCATTAACGTGCATCGGATCACGCCCCAGCAGGTCGCGCAGTGCAAATCGCTCCTGAAACCAGCCCACGTGGCCGAGTTCCCAGAGGATGGGGTTCACGGTCTCAAGGTAAGGCACCACGAACTGTTCATCAGTGAGATCGGCGAGCACAGACAGAAGGCTCTGGGTTGCGTCGGCAAGTTCTGTGTCGAGTGCGGTCTCAGACATAGTTGACAAATCCTCGAGTTCTTCTCAGCGCCGCTCATGCGCGGCTCGGTACTGTTGAAGTTACCTTCCGTTCCCGCTCATCTGAAACCCCAAGATCCAAGAAAGATCCCTGGCATGACGAAGATCTTCCCGCGACCCCAGATCGAGGATCTGTCGGAGCGCTGGTCGCGGGCTTCGGTTGCTGTGACTGAGGTCCTCGACCCGTCGCTGCGAGCCCAGGAATATGCACTTCGCGTGACCGAAGAATCCCTCGAGCTGCGCCACCGCGATGCCGCGGGTCTCCGTTACGCCCAGGACACCATCGCCCAGATCACGAACAACAAGGGCCAGGTACGACTGGGTTCAGTTACAGACTGGCCAGACATACAAGTACGGGGATTCATGTTGGATGTCAGTCGCGACCGCGTGCCGACCCGCGAGACGCTTGCGCTTCTGGTGCAACGGCTCGCGGCGCTGAGATTCAATCACCTCCAGCTCTACATCGAGCACACGTTCGCCTACTCCAACCACGCCACAGTCTGGCGGGATGCATCTCCGCTTACCGCTGACGACATGCGGTGGCTGGACGAACTGTGCGCAAGCCACGGCATCGAGTTGGCTGGAAACCAGAACACGTTTGGACACATGGAGCGCTGGCTCCAACACGACGAATACCGAGCGCGCGCTGAGACGCCAGAGGGCTGGCTGCAGAACGGCACACTGCGGGCACCGATGTCGCTTGCACCTACCCCGCAGAACGCTGATCTCGCGCTCGAACTCGTGCGAGAGATGACAGGCAGCCTCACTTCGCGCCATGTCAACATCGGCTGCGACGAGGTCTGGGAACTCGGCCAGGGCGCGAGCAAGACTGAGGTGGCAGAACGCGGTGCGGCAGCGGTCGCACTGGAGCACATCTGGCGCATTGCTGAGCCCCTCATCAGCGAAGGTCGCACCGTGCAGCTGTGGTCGGACATGCTGGACAAAGACCCAGCGGCGGGTAAGCAGTTGGCTGATGCTGGAGCGATTGCGACGCCCTGGTGGTACGAGGCCTCTCGCAGCGCGTCAGGGTTCGCCAACCGCGCCGAAGCACTCGCGGAAGCGGGCTACAGAATCTGGCTCGCCTGCGGTACCAGTGGCTGGAACAGTTTCGGAGGCCGACTCGACAACGCAAGGCACAACATCGTGGATGCCGTCACCACGGCCATCGCAGCCGACGCCGAGGGAGTACTGCTGACCGAATGGGGCGACAACGGACACCAGCAGCCGCCCTTTACGACACTTCCTGTACTCGTGTACGGGGCAGCTGTGACCTGGTGCGCCCGCACCAACGCCGACCTGGACGATGAGCAGCTAGGTGCCGCGACCAGCAGGCTGGTCAACGACGCAACGGGAGACCTCGCGCGCTCAATGCTCCTCACCGGATCCGCCTCTGATGCGGCCGAATTCACCCTGCCAAATGCAACGACGGCCTTTGACAGCTGGATCCAAGCCACCTACTCCCGCACCGACCGAGTGCCTTCACAAGCCCGCCTTGCGGCCACCGAGGAGGCTCTGGAGCAGAGCCGCTCGCTGGCTGAGCGAGCACAACCAGCGTCGCCTGATGGCGAGCTGCTGCAGGCCGAGCAGTGCCATGTGGCAAATCTCATCCAACACGGCCTCGACCGCTCGAACGGCCAGGGTGACCTGGCGGAGTTCAACGCGCTAAAAGACCGCCAGCGGGAGCTCTGGTTGCGCCGTAGCCGCCCGGGTGGGCTGACTGACAGCCTCGCAAAGATGCTGCCACCACCCAAAATCTCGTAGCTGCGTAACTGGGTCGTCTACGACGCCCCAGAGTTACGCATCTATGGCATTGGGGAGCACGATAACGCCAATGCCCGGGTCTGCCGAACCGTCCAGAGCCGCAAGGAACGCATCCTGGGCTGCCGCGGACCCCGAGCGCCGCTCGATCTTGAGGAATTCGCCCACCTTGTCAGCGAACGGTGTCCACGACCCCGCCACCCGTGTCTCAATCACATCTGGTCCCCAGTCCTTGTAACGCTTGGAGATCTGTGTCGGAGCAAAGAACATCTCAGGCACAGGCCCCGGCAGTTCGGTCGGGCCACTGAGATCTTCCCAGTGCGTGGCCCCGACCCGAAGGCTGTGGCGCAGATTCTGAAACCCGTTGTGGACATTGGCTCGCACCGTCGCACTGCCTGCCATGTCCACGAAGCTCACCGCGGTGGAGTCGGCCAGGCCATCGATGTCGTCGTAGGCCCACACCTCTGAGTACCACCCAAGGCTCTCGACGAACTGCACATTAGACGCAGAGGTGAGCCCCACGACCTCCTTGCCGCGTCGGTGCAGACAGTAGGCAAGCGCAAACGCCGTCTTGCTCGACGCACTCGAGATGAGCACCTTGTCCGCGCCGAAGAAGTCGTCA
>CAYUOD010000125.1:0-7056 GCA_964446225.1 uncultured Acidimicrobiales bacterium
GGAGGCGGAACAGGGACTGACCAGGAGTTGTCGATGTTTGCTCCATGCGGCCGCGACGAGCGCTTGAAGTTCAACGATCCTGACCTGGTCCTCCTCGATGACGAAGCCCCAGCTGAATCCGACCAGTGGCATCGCCTCTCGAGCCATCGGGTGCGGAGGCGCAACACAAAGAAAGCGCTCGGCCAGCCAGTCAAGCGTGACGCTGCGGTCACGCTTCGACGGCGCGGCACGAAGAGTCCAGTGACTGTGACATCGATCTTCTCTACACGCTCGCATCGGAGAGATGATCGCGGCCGCCGAGTAGACCCAACAGTCGGATCAGGGCCGTTCAAACGCACGAAGACGCACTCTGCCAATTGCGGCTGCGCGTGGGAGCGAATCCTGACGACCAGCTGCGCTGACGCCCGAGTGCCAGCCACACATCAAAGATGTTCTGCATCCACACGTCGTGGCTGTGGCCGAGGTCGGAGTGGGCATCGTTCCGCCGAGACACAATGGCATGTCTTGTTGGATCTGCTCGGTCAATGTCCATGGGCTCTCGCCAACCTCCTCGAACTCGGTCATGAGGCCGTTGGAGACAAAGCGTCACGCCCGTGTTGTAAATCAATATCTAGGGGATCGTCAGAGGTCAGCTATCAAGGGCGTAGTCATACAGCGCGTAGGAATTGAGAAACTGCCGACCCCACATCCGGTCTCGGTCCACCGCAGATAGCGATGCTCGGTCGCATACGTCGAGCCAGTCACTGCGAATGACACCAATCTGCGCGTCCACGATCTGTGCTGCTTGACTCGACGACAGATGATAGGTGTGGGCATTCGCGACACAGCGAGCCACCTGGCTCATTCGGTCGCCATCTTCGCCAAAGGCCATTGCCTGAGCGACCTCCTCGCCTACACGAGGCTGAGGGCAAATGTCATAGGCAGGAGTGAGCGTGAGTTCGGTTCCGTCCCAGAACGCCGCGTGATTGCGAGCATGATCGTCGGTATTGCCGACCAATATGTTGAACGTGATCCGGCTGAATAGCTCACGAAGTGTCTTGTCTGGATGAGTAAACCGTGAGCGAATCTGAAGTGCAAGATCTGTGTAGGTTGCATATCGCCCTGCCATTCCGTCGGCGTCGTGTAGCTCCAACATTGTGAGTGCGGAGACCATCATTCGACGCCCCCCGTCCGGCGATCTGTCGAAGCGGTCGACGAGTAGCACGTCCTTGCCAAGTACCTGCGTGATGTGGGTGCTTGCCACCTGAAGCCCAGCCCGCCGCGCCAACTCCATCGCTACATACTCAGCCTTCACAACTGGAGATGGGTCGGTGGTTGAAGAGAACTTGGCAATCATCCGTCGCGACCCATCGAGCAACAACGCTTTGGGGCGGGCACCGCCAACCGAACTCCCGTGCAGTAGTGCCCGGTCTAGTGCTGGTGGCAATAGTTCGCCAGCTTCGAAGCGAGACGCTGCTTCTGAGAGTTCCTGGAGCGTGGCCTGTTCGTGAAGTCGTGGAATGTACACCTCGGGTGATTCCTGAAAATCGAGCGCTCCTATTCGATCGGATCCGGATGCGAGGAGATATCCGAGAGCTCCAAGGTCGCTAGATTCGCCAGACCGTCGCTGCTCGATGACACGCCGACCCCACGCATCAGGCCCCGCGTCGGCAATACAGCCAGCAAGTTGTCCCGAGATTGGAGAGATCGGCCCACGCCCAAGAGGCAACTCGGGCAAGTACAGAGCCAAGGACTCGGTTCGCCGCAGATAGCTGCGACCATAGGTGAACAGGACTGTTGGTCCCTGCTCGTCGAGCCTTCCCGCTACCACTGGTTCATCTGCTCCAGGCAGCCATACCCACACAAACACCGTTTGCGTCGACTTGAATACCACCTCAGAACTCGTCATCGACGGGTGTGTACCTGGCCGCGGCGGGGAGAACCGCAAGGCGGGACTCAACATTCTCGCGTTCAAGCGTCCGCCGAATCGGTTCCTTGTCGAACAAGCTGACGCCAACGAGTGCCGCCGCTTCGAACGCTGTACCAAGGGCCACCGTGAAATCACCCTTTTCAACCTTGCGCAGCGTGACAGGAGAAACACCGACTCGTTCAGCGAGTTCCTCAACCGTCCAACTGCGCTCGCGGCGCGCCAGGCGGACACGAAGCCCGAGCAGGGCAGCGGCCTCGCTCGTTGTTGGTGAGTATGTTCTAGGTCCCCGCATACCGACAGTATACCATCGTTTAATGATCTTTATCGACAGTTAACTGTTGATTTGAGTGCCAGCACACAGCCTTTTGCTGATCTACCGGGCCGGGACCGGGAGCAGTTCTCATTTATTCGTCGGGCGCCGGTAGATCTCTACTCCAGCAGTCCGCTGGAGTCGTCATGCCAAACGCCGTGGGTTGCGAAGACGCAGAAGTAGTCGCTTCCGGTATTGACAACGGGTTCTCTACCTCAAATAGCACAGTGTCAGAGACCTGCCGAAACACGACATGGAAGTCCGCTCGTGAGCCCCTTGACGCGGGGACAGGGAAATCCCTCCGACCGGTGTACCCATGACCTGCAGTTTGCTTAGACCGACGTCCGCCCTGATGGAGCCGTCAAAGCTATTCGATGCCAGGTCGCTGATAGCACGGGCAATAACGAGCTGCTGGATCTGCTCGGTACCTTCAAAGATGTCGAAAATCTGTTTTGGACTTATCCACAGATGTCCGTTGCTGCCCTTTTTCGGGTCTGACCTGGGGAAACGTTAACCGCTGGTCACCGGCCAAGCCCGCCGGTCATCCCTAGTCTTTCGCGAAACTAGGGATGAAATGAGGGACAGCCCACGTCTCGGTGGCTGGCTAGTGCCGTGACCGGAACCTTGGGGGTGGCGCGCACGCTCTTTTGGATGGCTGGATCGGACCCTGCTGTCGCCACCAAGGTTGCTTTGTCTCCCGCGGAAGACTAATTCGACAGTCTGAGTTCCCCGGTTGACGAGTCGGTTAATTGCGCGTCTGGTCGGCCACGACTTGAGTGCATTGCTGTTCGCAAACAACCCACCAAAAGCGCGAACGTTGCCTGGCACGGCACTATCCCAGCACGAGACGCACCCGCTCAGTCCGCAACATTTGGAACGGGTTGACGACACTCACGCCGTTGGCGATGGCGGCGTTGGGGATCTTGATTCTTCGACGGCCGTCACTGATGCGTTCATGGGTGACAACGATGTGTCCGCAGGATGCGGCGTGCACGATGAGGAACGAGTCAGCTGCCGTCGCGAATTCAAACTTCGCTGCTGGCTCGTAGTCGGTTGAGTCGTTAGCCCACCTATTCGCGGCCGCGACCGCCGGGATCTCATCTGCCGTGAGTGGCTAGAAGAATGAACGGTGAGCCTTGGCCCACTGCGCAAGATTATCGTCGCCGCTGGCAAGTTCGTTGTAGACCGCCTCGACGCTGTGAACAACGCCGGAAGCGTTGGCTTGGTCCAACCACCTCCAGAACCCAGGGCAGAAGTCGAAGCCGTAGTGATCGTTCTTGGCCCTGATGAACACATCTGAGTCAAGTAGATACGCCACCACAGCACCCCGAGCTGTTCGCCGAGTCCCTCAAAGGTCGAGGTCTTCTTTACGTTGAGAAGTCGGAATGCCTCGGTGTAGGGCGTTCGCCCCTCAAGTGTGCTGGCGATCAACTCTCGTGCGAACCGCTTGCCAACCTGCACGGGCTTCGTGTTGTAGTGGTTCCCGCCGCCACCCCGTTCCAACACGATTTTCGCTACCCGTGCTTTCTCAATGCGGAGCTCCTCCATGAAGCGATCCCAACTGAGTACTCCTGCATCGCGTATTCGCCCGAGGATGAACTGCGTCGAAACCCGAAATCGCTCGGCAAGGGGCTGGAGCTGAGAGCGGATGTCCTTGCCGGCGTCAAAGGCAATCCGGAATTCGCGCATGGGCACGAGCAGCTCGGCTCCTACTTGGTTACACCACCGCTCCTCGCTGTAGACGCGGACCGATTCAGGCGCGACATCCGAGAGTGCGGTTTCGCCGAGCCACAGATGGGCGAGTTCATGGGCAAGCGTGAATATCTGTGCGGCCTTAGAGTCGGCGCCGTTCACGAAGACGAGCGCTGCGTATGGGTCAGCAAGCGCAAAGCCACGAAACTCCTCAGGGTCGAGCTTGCGACGAGTGTTGGCGCCCGTGATGCCACTGATCATCACAAGAACGCCGGAAGCCTCAGCGTTCTCGCGGAGCCGCGTGAGCGCCATTTCCCAGCTGCGAAGTCGACGGCGAGTCTCGGCCGACCAGTCGAGCACCTGCCTCATCTGTTCAGCGACTTCGACTATCGGGCTGGACAGCGTTGCGCTTCCCACGAACTGAAGCGGAGACTCGCCATTGAGAAGCTGGCTGTCCCGCTACCACTCTTGTCGTGCCTGGCAGACATACACCGTGCCGAGCAGGTTGGCCGATACTCGCCCGGTAGGACCGGTGACAGGTTGATCGCGAATCGTGCGGAAATCGGGGATCGGAACCGTCTCGATCGGCGGTTCATCGAGGAAGAAGAAACCGACCGGCGTGTAGGTCTTCCGGGCGAACTCCTCGAGCGGCTTGATCGTTGGATGTGCATCTCCATCCAGCCAAGACTCGTAGCGGGGAAAACGCGTCCCCCATACCTCTTCATCGATGCCAGAGCGTGCGCGGGCCCATACCAACAGTTCTGGCCGCACCTCAACTCGAACACTCATATATCCAGTATTGCTTTTGGGGTGAGAGACATCGCAGCAGCGGTTGATCCTGCCCGTGCAGATCTCCCTCGTAGACGCGTGTAGTGGCTCCACCGAGACGAAACGACGGGACAAACGAGCACGACTTTTGATGCCGGGCGACCTCACCAGGCGGCCGACGTAGAGACCTACAGCTCTACTGGTCAGGCGCTACTCGATGCGTAGTCCTGAGATGGCCCGAGCGATCACGAGCTGTTGGATCTGCTCGGTGCCTTCGAAGATGTCGAAGATCTTGGCGTCGCGGTGCCAGCGCTCTACGGGGTGCTCGGTAACGTAGCCAGCTCCGCCGAGGATCTGCATGGCGCGCTCGGTGGTCCAGGTGGCGACACGTCCGGCCTTGAGCTTGGCCATTGAACCTTCGGCGTTCTTGAACTTCTTCTGCTTGCCGAGCCAGGCGGCCCGCCAGGTCAGCATGCGCGCGGCATCGATTTCGGTGGCCATGTCCGCCAGCATGAACGAGATCGCCTGATTCATGATGATGGGCCGGCCGAACTGCTCACGGTCCTTGGCGTACTCCAAGGCGTACTCGTAGGCGGCCCTCGCCACACCAATGCCCATCGCCGCAACGGCGGGACGGGTGGCTTCGAAGGTCTGCATCGCGGCCTGAGTGCTCGAACTCTTGCCCTCACGCGCACGGGCGAGGCGCTCGTCCAACTTGTCCTGGCCGCCAAGCAGACAGCTGCCGGGGATGCGCACATCCTCCAACACAACCTCAGCGGTGTGGCTGGCACGAATACCGTGCTTCGAGAATTTCTGGCCCTGCGACAAACCCGGCGTATTTGGTGGGATGACGAAGCTGGCGTGACCCCGACTTCTCAAAGAGCTGTCGACCGTGGCCACAACAACGTGGATTGCTGCGATGCCACCGTTGCTGATCCAAGTCTTGGTGCCGTTCAGGACCCACTCGTCCTTGGCCTCGTCATAGACCGCCGCGCAACGGATGGCTGCTACGTCCGACCCCGCATCAGGCTCTGAGGCGCAGAACGCACCGAGCGCGATGTTGTTCTCGTCGCCGTAACACTGCGGCACCCACTCCATGACCTGCTCAGGAGTACCCGAGGCTGCGATACCTGCTGCGGCGAGCCCGGTGCCCAGGATGGCCATGCCAATGCCGGCGTCGCCCCAGAACATCTCCTCGACGGCGACCGGCATGGTGAGGCCGGTCTCGTCGCCCATCATGGCGTTGGCCATGAACTCCCAGCCGTAGAGGCCGATCTTGGCTGCCTCTTCGATGATGGGCCACGGCGTCTCTTCACGCCGGTCCCATTCGGCGGCCGCAGGACGCATGACGTCCTTGGCGAATCCGTGGATCCAGTCCTTGAGTTCGAGCTGGTCTTCGTTCAGGTCAAGCGAGAAATCCATAGCGCCTCCTAGGTCTTCTGGATACTATGTTACCACTCGGTAACCTTGTGCGGTTTTCGCTCAGTCGCTGGCCACCACATCTGCGCTGTTTGGGAAGATTCCTGCGGTTTTCTGAGATTCTGGTTGCATTCTCGGCTGGATGGGGTAGCTTGGATGTATCGAACGTCTGTTCGGTACATGACTTCCCCCATGTAAACTAAATGGGAGAAGTATGTCTGAATCCAGCAGCTACCGCTCCTCTTCGAGTCTGTCCGGATTCCTGAATGACACGACTGTTGAGCTGAAGCAGCGGGCCAGCTCTATTGATGATACCGAGCTGGTTTTGCGCGCATCTGATCGGCTCAAGCGCACGCTCGCTCATATTGAGGCAGCCTGTCTGGCCGAGGCTGAGCGGTGTGGCGCGGTGAAGCGTTCTGGTGCCCGGTCGCCTGCGGAGTGGATGTCCGGGGTGACAGGTGAGTCGAAGCAGGCCGCGGTTGGCAAAGCTCGGACTGCTGAGGCTGTGGCTGCGCACCCCGACCTCGGAACGGCGTTGTTGGATGGATCTGTCAGCGCTGAGCAGGTCGGAATAGTGGCTGACACCGCGAAGAACACGAACGCTACGGCTGAACAGGTATCCGGACTGTTGGAAGAGGTCAAAGACTCCGATGTGGCTTCGACCCGTCGCGCTGCGCGTCGGCTAGCTCGTGAAATCGCTGATGAGACTCCAGATGAACGTTTCGCGCAACAACGCCGCCGACGACGCTGCTCGATCAAGGATTCTGCTGACCACGAGGGAATGATCGAGCTGCGGGCCCTATTAGATCCATTGGCCGGAGCGCAACTCAAGCACCGCCTGTTCTCTGTCGCCAAGGCAATGGGCAACGATCCCGAGAACAAGGCCACGTTCAGTCAACGCCTCGCTGACGCGCTGGTACAAGAATGCACTCGAGAGCACGGGTCGGGGCCTGGCTCG
>CAYUOD010000126.1:0-7031 GCA_964446225.1 uncultured Acidimicrobiales bacterium
AGATCCTACTGCCCATCGGCTCGGCGGAGGCAGCTCCGCTGATTGCTTCAGGAGTCACGGAGTACGCTTGGTTGGCTTCGAACATCACCGAACGGGGATCTGCGGCTCGTGACCGACACGACAACGACATCTGCCGCGCAATGGCAGGCCCCGCGCTTCGTTCATAGTCTCTGGGATCGGGGATTCCGTTTTCTTTTTGTGTTGGACACAGTGGCACTCGCCCTCGTGCTTGTCGGGGTCAACCTCATCCGTTTCGGATCCGACTGGCCAGAACAGACCGCCGGGTTCTATGTCGTAGGTTTCGCTGCTGTAAGCAGTATTCATCTGGTGGTCGGATACTTCATGGGCCTCTATGTTCGGGAGCCTCGGCTCGGCACGCGTTCGTGGCTTCCTCGGGTGATGGCTGCAGTAACGATCGGCGTGCTGATCGACGCGCTGATAGCGCTTGCAACTGACCGGTTTCTCGTCCCTCGCGGCAACCTTGTCGGCCTCTTGATCGGGCTCTCCATTCTGTGGACGTTGAACCGACGATTGTCACGCTTCCTGGCAGATAGGCGCAGTGGCCCTGCGCGAGTTGTACTCCTCGGAGCAACAGCGGAGACGGAGCTCTCTGAAGCTCACATGCGCACCCGCGAGTCGAGGGTTTCGGTCGTGGCGCGGATTGACGACGTCGCAGAGCTGCGGTCGACAGTCGAGCAGACCGAGGCAACTGATGTGCTGCTGCTCAACAGTCAGGCTTTGAATGAGGTGTTCCCAGCCCCGGCTTCGGAGCTCGAACTGCTGGGTATCGGCCTGCTGCAGCGTGTAGGTGCGCAGGAGACTCTGCTTGGTTTGCAGTCGGTTCGCGAGATTGCCGGTATGCCGTTTGTTGTGCTCCGAGGTCACGCTCTTCCACCTCACAAGGCCAAGCTCAAGCGGCTTGTCGAGCTCCTCGTTGTGATCGGACTGCTCCCGTTTATCGTCCTGTTGACTGCCTCAGTGGCGATCTATGTGCGCCTGTTTGCCGGGGCTCCAGTCATTTACCGACAGAATCGGGTGGGACGCGATCGCCTTGAGTTCCGAATTTTCAAGTTTCGGACGATGGTGTTGGATGCCGAACAGCAATCAGGCGCAGTGCTGGCCGAAGAGAAGGATCCGAGGGTAATCCCAGCCTGCCGCTGGCTCCGCAAGACGCGTTTCGACGAACTTCCACAGGTCTGGAACGTGGTGCGGGGTGATATGTCTCTCATAGGCCCGCGCCCAGAACGCCCTGAGCTCACGGTTGAGTTTGAGCGGGACATTCCGGGTTACGCGCGGCGCCACGAGATCGCGCCCGGTATCACGGGTCTCGCACAGATTTCGGGCCGATACGACACGGACGCGCGGTTCAAACTTGGCTACGACTTGCAGTATCTCGTGAACTGGAGCGTCGTGCTCGACCTCCAGATTCTGCTGCGAACTGTCTGGGTAGTTGTGACGAGACGCGTGTGACCGAATTTCAATCGTTCACAGGCTGGCCGGATGTGGATGTGGTCATTCCGGTGCGCAACGATGCTGCTGGACTGCCCGCTGCGGTGGCTTCGATGAGTGAGCAGGACTATCCGGGCCAGTTGCGGATCTACATCGGCCTCGGACCCTCTGATGACGACTCTGCAGGAGTGGCGGCACGGCTCGCGGCCGAGAGCGAGTATACGCATGTGGTTGAGAATCCCGCTGGTGTGACGCCCGCTGGGCTGAATCGGGCGATAGAGGCTGGGAGCGCGCCGCTGGTAGCGATCTCCAGTGCACGTACAACGTTCTCTCCGACCTATCTTCGGGATGCTGTTCGTGCTCTGGATGACACGGGTGCCGTCAACGTGGGCGGTGTGAAACTCACGGAGGGACGAACCTCGTTCCAGATGGCCGTGGCGGCGGCCATGACTTCACCCTTTGGCATGGGAGATGCCAAGTATCACTACGGCGGAGCGGCGGGTCCCAGTGATTCGGCTGTGCTGGGTGTCATGAGGCGGGGGGCCGTGGAGGCGGTCGGGCTTTTCGATGAGAAGCTGGTCAGGAATCAGGACTATGAACTCAACTGGCGCCTCAGAGAGGCCGGCGGCGAGGTTTGGTTCGAGCCCGGGATGACGGTTACCTATGCGCCAAGGGCAAAACTGTCGGGTCTCGCGCGTCAGTACTTCCAGTGGGGACGCTGGAAGCGCGAGGTTGTGCGGATGCACCCGAAGTCACTGCGCTGGCGTCAGGCTGTTCCGCCAATCTCGACGGTCGTGCTTGCTGCGTCGCTCCCGTTGTCCGTTCTCTGGACCCCCGCGGTACTGATCCCGGCAGGCTATGCAGGGTTGTTGTTGCTCGCCAGCGCTGTTCAGATTCGCTCGGCCGGTATTCACGCGGTGTGGCTCCCGCTTGTGTACTTCACGATGCACCAGTGTTGGGGTTTGGGATTCTTGATTGGCCCACCAAGGCGGGCTTCTGTTCGCAGCTAGTGTGTCGAGCAATGAAAATAGTCACCGTTGTAGGGGCGCGCCCCCAGTTCATCAAGGCAGCGCCGGTGAGTCGTGCCCTGGCTGGCGTGGCAGAAGAGGTGCTCGTTCACACCGGGCAGCACTACGACGAACGGATGTCAGGTGTCTTCTTCTCTGAGCTGGGAATCCCAGAGCCGAAAATCAACCTGAATGTCGGCTCCGCCTCCCATGGGGCCCAGACCGGTCGGATGCTCGAGGCGATTGAAAGCGTGTTGATCGCGGAAGAGCCCGATTGGCTGCTGGTCTATGGAGATACGAACTCAACGTTGGCGGCAGCGCTCGCCGCGGTCAAGCTGCATATTCCGATTGCCCACGTCGAGGCGGGGCTTCGATCGTTCAGGATGGAGATGCCTGAGGAAGTCAACCGAGTCCTGACTGACCGGGTGGCCACACTACTTTTTTGTCCCTCGCAGACCGCCGTGGATCACCTGAAGTCCGAAGGTATCGTCACTGGGGTCCATCTTGTCGGTGACGTCATGACCGATGCGGTGCACGAGACCAGGCTCACAAGTACAGACCATGTTTCATCTGTCACGCTGCCAGATGCATATTTCGCAGCGACGCTGCACAGAGCCGAGAACACTACTCCGGCGAATCTTCCCCAGGCGCTGTCAGTCTTGGCCGCGGTTCCCGGGATAGTTGTGCTGCCGATGCATCCGCGCACAAGCGGAGCAATCCAGCAGCAGGGCCTGAGCCTGCCAGAGAATGTTATTTCCATTCCGCCCCTTGGCTATGCCGACATGATCCATTTCGTCGCAGGGGCTGAAGCTGTCCTGACCGATTCTGGTGGGCTGCAAAAAGAGGCCGTCATGGTGGGAACGCGAGTGGTGACCTTGCGTGACGAAACGGAGTGGGTGGAGACCGTTCAGATAGGAGCAAACTCCGTGGTGGGACTCGACAAGGCGAAGGCTTTGGAGGCCCTGTCTGGGGGGCCACTTGATATGGCCAAAGTCCGGTCAATCTTTCCGCTGGGTGCATCCCAAGAGATTGCGAAGGTGCTTGCTAGCAAGGGTTGAGAATCCAGAGTCGGCCGCCATGGACAGCACTTTGCATACAAGTGACTGGGGCTGCGTGTTCGATGTTTTGGCAAGAGTCCACTCGACTAACATAGATGTATGACTTCGTTAGAACGGGAAAGAGCAGCGCCGCTCTTGACCCGGCGGAACACCAAGAGCGGCCTCCCGCCCCTTCGGCATTATCTCAGTGAAGCGTATCGGTATCGTACGTTCGCTCTCTACTGGTCGAAGGCAGACGTTAAGGCTCGGAATTTCGAGACCATACTGGGCAAAGCCTGGTTGGTTCTCAACCCGTTTCTCTACGGACTTATCTACTTCATTTTTGTCGCGATCCTCTCGAGTGGGGGGAGTGGAGGCGCCGAGCAATTGGCGTTCATTGTGGGCAATATCTACGTCTGGGGTTTCTTTAGCTCTACAATCGTCACAAGTGTCACGTCAGTGCAGAGCGGAGCGGGCGGAGTTCTTGCCCAGTCGTCGGTGCCGCGAGTTGTCCTTCCCGCTGCTTCGATGATCACGGCGACCACGCTTTTTCTTCGTTCGCTCCTTGCCTACATCCCGTTGCATCTATTTGCTAGTCGCGGACTTCACATCGAGATGTTGTGGCTTCCGGTCCTGGTTTTGTTAACCGGGCTACTCGCGACGGGAATCGGACTTTTCTTGGCTGTCGTGAATGTCTACATCCGAGATGTGTCACGGCTACTGCCGCACTTCCTTCGGCTGTGGCTCTACCTCTCACCTGCGATTTGGCTCTTTACACGCGTGAGCGGAGACACAGGCGTCGAGAAACTTGCTCGGTTGAATCCGATGTATTCGGGAATGACGGCGTGGACCATCATGTTCGGTGGTCCGGTAGAAGGATCTGATACCCAGATAGTGACCCAGCTGCTGATCTTCAGTGCCTGGACGGTTGGAGTCCTTGCCGCCGGGTTTCTGTTCTTCGTGGCGCGAGAGGACGACTTTGCTGTCCGCAACTAACGCTATTGAAATCTCGAATCTTTCAGTTACCTACACCGCGATTGCAGAGATCCCGGCAGCAGAACGCAGCTGGACGGGAAAGAGCACTCGGCACTACAAAATTGAGGCGCTGAAAGATGTGTCGTTCAATATTGAGGCGGGATCTGTCGTCGGTCTGGTTGGCGGGAATGGTGCCGGAAAGTCGACACTGCTCAAGACCATGGTTGGCGTGCTCAAGCCGTCGGCTGGGAAGATTGACTTGTGGGCGCGTCCTCACCTGCTCGCGCCTGGCATGGGATTCAACCGGCAACTGTCTGGGCGGGAAAACGTAGTTCTCGGCGGCCTGGCGGCCGGAATGTCGCTAGCCGAGGTGCGCGAGAAGCAGGACCGAATCATCGACTTTGCTGATATCGGCGGGTTCATTGACCTTCCCACGACGACATATTCGTCTGGAATGTTTAGCCGTCTCGCCTTCGCGGTGGCGACACACGTGGATCCAGAGATCTTACTGATAGACGAAGCCCTCTCAGCGGGTGACGCAGCCTTCCGTGACAAGGCAATCGCCAAAGTACGTGAGATGTGCGACCGAGCGAAGACGATCATTATTGTGTCGCACTCGACCTCGTTGGTGTCTGAAATGGCCAATGTGGCGGTGTGGCTTCACCGGGGCCAGGTACGAGAGCAGGGACTTGTCGACGACGTCACTGAGGCTTACGTCAAGTTCTTGGCCGATGAGAACGAGACTGCTCAGCTGGATAGAGACATAGCCGAGAGATGACGAGGCCTCACCTCGTATTCATCGCTTTCTTCTACCCACCATCCAGAGCTTCGGGTGTGTATCGGGCTATCGCGGTTGTGAACGCTTTTGTTGCTGCCGGATGGCAGGTGACGGTTGTGACGACAACAGAACAGTTCTTTGAGGACGAGATTGGGTCGGTTGACAGAAGCCTCTTCGACTTCGTGCCATTGGATGTTCGTGTTGTCCGGGTCCCGTTTTTCCCTAGTGACCCGGCGGCGTGCGAGATCCGTGACATGTCTCGGTTCCGTGCCAATTTCCCAAAGGTGTGGAGTCTCTATCGACGGAAGGCGTCGTCACTCCGATCGACAATATCGAGCATGCGTGGCCGCGAACAAGGCCGTCTTCTACTCGAAGATTACTATGTTCGATGGATTGAGCCGACGGTCGAGGCATTGCGCTCTGAGCACTCGCAGCGCCCTATTGACCATATTCTTGCGACCGGCAGTCCGTATTCGTCTTTAGAAGCGGCCAGGGTGGCTGGACGACTGTTCGATATCCCATACTCCCTGGACTATCGCGATCCTTGGACAATCGAATTACGTAATGAAGGTCCCGCAAGTTTGCCGTCTGCCACGCTCGCCGCAGAAGCAGTTATCGTGCGGGACTCGGCCGCGTGCTTCCATGTGAATGAAGCGATTGCCTCTGCCTACGCGGAGCTCTATCCCGAGTCGGCTGCGTCTCAACACGTGGTCATCAACGGGTTCGACTCAAGCAGTATCAGTGTCGTGCCTTCTCCGAACCCAGACGGGCCGATTACTTTCGGGATGCTGGGTACAGCGAACGCGTCCTGGCCACTCGAAATCATCTTTGAGGGATGGGCGCGGGTTAGGGACGACCTCCCGGAGAACAGTGAGCTGGTACTTGCCGGACATCTTGGCTATTTTGCGCGAAATGAGGCAGCACTTCGAGATGACCTTCCTGGTAAGAACTCCGGATTCCGCTATCTGGGGCCGGTTGAGAAAGCGGCTGTGGCTGAGTTCTACGGGGCGATCGATGTTGTGATCGTTCCTGCGTGGGGTCGAGGGATGGTTACAACGGGGAAGGTCTACGAAGCCGCTGCGTTAGGCATTCCCATAGTGTGTGTTCAAGGCGATGACGGTGGGGCGCGGGCGATTCTTGAGGATCATCCCCTGGCTTTTGGGGCGGGTCACAGTGCCGATGAGGTTGAAGCGGCATTTCGTCGTGCTGCAGATGCGGTGCGCAGTCTGACCGAGGAACGTATTCTCAGTGTCAGGCAGCAGATGAAACACTTCGAGCGGTCGGAGGCGATGCACACGATGATCAAAGTCATCTCGGAGCAATGTTCGGTCGCCGTGGATGTCTAGTCGGATAGTCGCACTAAACGAGTTCACAGGACTTGGGGACCCTACCCCGTGGGTACTCATAGTCGGCGGGTTGACGAGGGTTGGAGATCAGCGGGCGCGTCGAGCAGCTGAAATCGCCCTGGCGGCAGATCTGTCAGTCGTCTGGTTCGATGGCTATGAGCAAGAGGCCGATTCAGACGGCAGACGGGTGCCCCTCGGTGAGGTGGACTCGCCTGACTCGATAGTCGTTCTCTATAAGGACGCAGAACGCCACCTGCTGCTTAATCGTCTCGATTGGTCGCTGTCTCAGTCTCTCAAGTCTCCGAGTCTGCGTCGTCTGCGTCGTAAAACGGTACGTCCACTGGTGGCCGCAACGAGGTCATATCGCAACTGGAGGCTGCTTCGCATTCAGATCGGAATGTTCGATTCAGCGCCGGACCACATTGTGTGGTGTGATGAC
>CAYUOD010000127.1:0-7019 GCA_964446225.1 uncultured Acidimicrobiales bacterium
TCGTGCGAGTCGACAAGACCTACACCTTTGATACCTCCGACGGCCAGGCCTCACTCAGCGACCTGTTCGCAGGACGATCGCAGCTGGCCGTGTATCACTTCATGCTGGGCCCAGGCTGGGACGAGGGCTGTCAGAGCTGCTCCTATTGGGCCGACAACTTCAACGGCGTTGACATGCACCTCGCTGCCCGGGATACGACTCTGCTGGCGGTCTCCCGGGCGCCGCTGGGTGAGATCAACAGCTATCGAGATCGCATGGGCTGGGACTTCAACTGGGTGTCGTCGGCCCCAGCAGACTTCAACCGGGATTTCGGAGCCTCATTCGCTGAAGGCCACAACACCGATGCCACGTTCGACTTCGCTCCACAAGGAGGAGATCCGGTCGATGAGACCGCCGGCATGAGCATCTTCACCCAGAGCTCCGACGGTGAAGTGTTCCACAGCTACTCAACCTTCGGCCGGGGTCTGGACATCTTCAACGGCGCCTACCAGATGCTCGATCTCACGCCGAAAGGACGCGACGAGGGCGACCTGCCCTGGACGATGGCCTGGCTCCAGCGCCACGACGCCTACACCCAGTAGCCCCAAATCCTCATAGATGCGTAACTGGATCGGCTATGGCCGCCAAGACTTACGCATCTATGAGGGAGGGAAGGGACCGGTCGCACCTACCGGCGTGCGGCAGATTCTCGAGCTGCGAAAACGCACGCAACTCTTGCCCATGTCCAGCCTCTTGCCGGTCTTGTTGTACTCCGAGACAAGCCACTCGGTGGGCCCTCGGCTGGCACAAACGCTGGTCAAATCTAGCGACATCTAGTGCTTCTGGCTCGCCAGGCCCGCATACATGAGCGGTTGTCCGTTGTAGGTCTTGGGCTGCACGGACAGGGGAACCTCATAGGCGATCATCCCCCAGCGCATGTTCTCCTAGAGACCGTGCCTAAAGACTAAGGGCTGCTGACCGGAAACATTCAGCCGCTGCGATATCCTTGTCTCCGTGGCAAAACGCAAAAAGCGGCGCAACCAAAAGCCGAAGAATCTCATTCAACCGGGACTTGTGACGCCCATGCGGCCCGTCCCGGGTCGAATCAACCGACCGAGCTACGCCGATACGGGCGTCCCAGTCCGTACCGACGAGAACCCGGTGAAATCACCCGAGAAAATCGAACGCATGCGCAGGTCGGGCAAAGCTGCGCGCCGAGTGTTACAACAGGTCAGCGCCGCGATCGCGCCGGGTGTCACCACCGAAGAGCTCGACATCATCGCTCACGAGGCCTGTATCGCCGAAGGCGCCTACCCGAGCCCCCTCAACTACAACGGATTCCCCAAGGCGATCTGCACTTCGATCAACGAAGTCATCTGCCACGGAATTCCTGACAGTCGACCACTGCTCGACGGCGACATCGTGAACTGCGACATCACCGTATTTCTCGAGGGCGTGCACGGGGACCATTCTGAGACCATGCTTGTTGGTGAAGTCGACGCAGCGGGTCGAAAGCTGGTATCTGTCACTCGCGACTGTCTCATGAAAGGCATCGCAGCTGTCCAGGTGGGCGGCCAGGTCCGCGATATCGGCAAGGCCATCCAGACCCACGCGGAAGCAAACGGATACGAAGTAGTGCGTGAGTTCATAGGCCACGGAATTGGCGAGACATTCCACATGGAGCCGAGCATCCCCCACTACTACGATCCCGGCGCCAAACGAGTCTTCGAGCCAGGGATGACGTTCACGATCGAGCCGATGATCACCGTTGGCCACTGGCGAGCTGCGCCGATATGGAACGACGGCTGGACCGCCACAACCGCGGACTACAAGCGCACGGCCCAGTTCGAGCACACGCTGCTCGTCCGCGACGACGGCGTCGAGATATTGACACTGGAAGCACACGAAACGCAGCCATTCCTGCCAGCCGACGACAGCGCAGCTGCATCCTCTTAGGAGATTCTGATGAACGATCAAGACCTCAAAGCCCGCCTCACCGCAGAGCAGTACAAGGTGACACAAAAAGCTGGCACAGAACGGCCCTTCACGGGCAAGTACTGGGACACAAAGACCGACGGCAGTTACCACTGCATCGTCTGTGATGCGAAGCTGTTCGATTCAGACACCAAATTTGATTCCGGCACCGGGTGGCCCAGCTTCTTTGATGCCGAGTCCGACAAGGCCGTAGACCTCATCAAGGATCGCTCGCTTGGCATGGCCCGTACAGAAGTTGTCTGCGCGAACTGTGACGCACACCTGGGCCACCTGTTCGAAGACGGCCCCGCGCCCACCAACATGCGCTACTGCATGAACTCCGCTTCGCTGCACCTTCATGAGCGAGACGAAACTGACTCCTAAACTCTGGCTGCTCGGACCTGTGCTCGCGCTCATCGCTGGCGCCTGTTCTGACGTGACCGTCGCCCCCAGCACTGAAGGTGTGCCAACCACGGCGCCCTACGTTGTGACCACTGTGGCCACGACCACAAGCACCATCCCACCAATCACCTACGTCATTCAAGCGGGTGACACCCTCGGCGCGATCGCATCAAACTGGGAAGTCACCGTCGAAGACATCATGGCCAAGAACGGCCTTGAGAGTGCCACGTCCCTGCAGGTCGGTGACAAGATCATCATTCCGCTGCAAGAGACTGAAGAGACCGAGTCGGCCGACGGCGAAGAATCGAGCACAGCACCGGCTACGACCTACGTCATTCAGGCCGGTGACACCCTCGGCGCAATTGCCTCGAACTGGAACGTCACCGTCGAAGACATAATGACCAAGAACGGACTCGAAAGCGCCACCTCGCTGAAGATCGGCGACAAAATCGTCATCCCGACCCCCAAGGCCGAAGAAGACGCGGCAGCTGAAGGCACAGACGGCGCAGCGCCAGATGCCGCCTCTGCGACCACCTACGTCATGCAGGCCGGTGACACCCTCGGCGCAATTGCCTCGAACTGGAACGTCACCGTCGAGGCCATAATGACCAAGAACGGACTCGAGAGCGCCACCTCGCTGAAGATCGGCGACAAAATCGTCATCCCGGCCCCCGAGCTCAACGACGCTCAGGAAGCGGTCGCGACAAGCACGTCAGCGACAACACAGCCCGAGTGACTTTGGCTGAAGAGGCTCCCCGCGACCAACATGTGCCTATGCAGCTTGAGTCGCAGACCGATATTGCCGTCTTTGACCTGGGGGGCAGCGGGCCAGCGCTCATTTTCTGTCACGCCACCGGATTCCACGGTCTTGTCTGGTGCCAGGTCGCGGCACAGCTTGCAGACAGCTTTCACTGTTACTCGATGGATTTCAGGGGACATGGCGACTCCCCGCGGCAACCAGGACAATCCCTGCACTGGGACGAACTTGCCGAAGATCTGGTCAACGTCGTACAAGAGATCAGCGCTGAACCAATCCTCGCCGTTGGTCATTCGATGGGCGGCGCATGCATCGCCCTCGGCGAATTGGCGCGGCCTGGAACGTTCAAGGCCGCCTGGTTGTTCGAGCCAATCCTCTTCCCGAACCCCGAAGACGCCGATGAGCCCACCGAAAGTAATGCCTTGGCGGACGGGGCCCGCAAGCGGCGTGAGCTCTTCGAGTCGCGCGCTGCGGCCCTGGAGCGATATGCGTCACGTCCGCCACTCGAAAGTTTTCACCCTGCCACTCTCGCGGACTACGTGGACCACGGCTTCGCCGACAATGCGACCGGGGGCGTGATCCTCAAATGTCGAGGTGAAACCGAGGCCGCCGTATTTGAGTCAGCAGCTCGAGGTGCATTGGCTGAACTCGGAGCGATCAACATGCCAGTCCACGTCGCCCACGGAGATGGCGGCCTTCCCGCTTTGCTCGCGCCCCTCGTCGCCGAAGGCATTCCTGACGCGGAACTCGACCACATGCACGGACTCAGCCACTTCGGTCCACTCGAAGATCCTGCGCGAGTAGGCGCCTCCATCAGGGGCTTCTTCGCGGCGACGCCCTGAGCCCTAACCTATGACGATGGAACTCCCCCTGCCGAGCGCTCTCTCCCCCTCGCGAATGAGTTCGTTTACCTCCTGTGCGCTGGCGTTTCGCCTCGCGAATATCGACCGCTTGCCTGAAGAGTCCTCCGAGCCAGCGGTACTCGGGACCACCGTCCACCTGGCACTCGAGCGTCTCTTCGCACACGAGGGACCAAAGCGCACCCGCGAGCAGGCCGAACAGAGCCTTACCGAGGCGCTTGCCGAGATGAAAGAGACCGAGGATTTCATCGGTCTGGAACTCGCTGAAGCGGCTCTCCAGAAATTCACAAGCCGAGCCACCTCGCTCGTAGACAACTACTTCGAGATGGAAGATCCGACGACGATCGTGACCGAAGGCCTCGAACTCAAGCTCGACGTCGAACTCGGCGGTGTGAGGGTCCGCGGGATCATCGACCGCCTCGATCGCACACCCGAGGGCGAACTCATCGTGGTGGACTACAAGACCGGTAGGCCACCCAGCAAAATGAGCGAATCAGCTCGCCTCACGGGAGTCACCATCTATGCAGCGATGGTCGAGCAGGTCTACGGAAAACGGCCAATAGAGGTACAACTTCTGTATCTCGCCGGACCATTGACCATTGCGACTTCACCTTCACCGCAGAAGCTCCGGGGCGTTGAGGTAAAGATCGGCGCGGTCTGGAATGCCATCGAACGCAGCTGTAAACAGAACAGTTTCAAAGCTCGCAAGTCGCCGTTGTGCAACTGGTGCTCGTTTCAGGAGTACTGTCCGGAATTCGGCGGAGACCTCGACAAGGCCTGGGAGATCTCACTCGCAAACCCCGCCAACCAGGTTGAGACACCCGCAGAGAACAGGCCATCGTGACAGACGAAGAGTTGATCGCCGCGGCCAAAGAGTTCGTGCGGGATTTCGATGAGAAGGCCGAAGTCTTCTTGGACCTCATGCGAGGAAACCCGGAGCTGGACCGCCTGTTCTACTCGGCATCCACACTCGGCGACCACAGCCTCATCTGGCACATCCTGGGCGGTCTGGAAGGCATTCTGCCCGGCGGTTCCGCGCTCAACGCCGCACGGTTCGCCGTGATCATGGGTGCCGAGTCGGCACTCGTCAACGGTCCCATCAAGGCGATTTTTCGACGTGAACGTCCAGCCGCGCCAGACGAGCGACCCCATGCCCTCCGACAACCCCTCACGAGTAGTTTTCCGAGCGGCCACGCCTCGGCTGCGATGGTTGCAGCGGCAATACTGAGCTACCGGCGACCGCTACTCACACCGCTCTTCTACGGCATTGGCGGTGTCGTAGCGACCAGCAGGGCCTACGTTCGTATTCACCACGCGAGCGACGTCGCTGGCGGACTTGTGGTGGGGGCTGTACTGGGCCGTATCGCTGTTATCGGACTGCGCATTGTTGAGCGTCGAATCTGACGCAAAGACATGCATCGCCTACCCTCAAGGACGTGACTGTGAACTCTGGTGATCAACGAATGAGCGGACAAGAAGCCCTCATGTGGCATCTCGAAAAGGATCCGTATCTTCTCTCAAACTTCGGGGCGATCACCATCCTCGGTAAGGGGTTCGACTTTGAGCACTTCAGGCACCGGGTCCAAACCGCAATCGTTGAAGTACCTCGCCTCAGGCGCAGGGTTCTGCCATCCATGGGCCGACTCCAGACGCCTCGCTGGGCCGCAGACCGCGAGTTCGATCTGGACTGCCACCTCTACCGTCTGGGTCTGCCAGGACCAGGCACCCAGCAGCAGCTCGTAGACCTCTGTTCAAGGCTCCTCAACGAGCCGTTCGACCGCACCAGGCCGCTCTGGCAGATGGTGATCGTCGAGGGACTCGAGAACGGTGGTACCGCTCTTTTTACGAAGCTGCACCATACCGTTTCTGATGGCATCACCAGCATCAGAATCGCCGAACACTACATGGACATCGACGCCGACCACGCCGACCCCGGCGAGGTCGACTATGCCGACGCATTTGCCAAAGACGCCGAGCGAGACGATGCTCAAACAACCTCCCCCACAGCCGCACTCGCTGAGGCCGCCGGACTGGCCGCTCGAGGCGGTGGCATCGTCCGAACCGCCCTTGGTGAAATTGCCCTTGGGGTGGCTGACCCAAGCTTGCTCGTTGAACGCGGGCTGGACGCCGTTCATGACGGGCGGGGTCTCGCGGACCAGATGCGCCCAAGCGAAGAGTCCACGGGCTCGAGTCTGTGGACCAATCGCTCCAGACGGCGGGTATTCCACGCGACCTCACTGCCCCAGCAAGCCGCGCTAGCAGCAGCACGTCAACGTGGGGGCAAGCTCAACGATCTGTTCGTGACCGCGGTCGTAGAGGCCGCTGCCCGCTACCACGAGGACCTTGGCAGCGATCTGGAGATGCTGAACATCTCGTTCATTGTGAGTACCCGAAAAAAGGGCGATCACAAAAGTAGCAACGCGTTCACACCGGTCAAAGCCACCGCTCCGGCCGGGCCCATGTCACTGGAGGACCGCTTCAAAGCAATCCAGATCATTCTCGAGGAGAAGAAGACACAGGTCAGCGGTGGTGGAATGATGAGCCAGATGGCTGGCCCGGCGAACCTGCTGCCAACTTCGGTCCTCACCAAATTTGCAAGAGCCCAAGCTAGCGGATTGGACATTGCGACCAGCAACGTCCGCGCGGCGCCGTTCACCGTCCACATCGCCGGCGCAAAGGTACTGGCGACCTATCCCATGGGGCCAGTGGCAGGCACGGCGGGCAATATCACGCTAATGAGCTATGACGGCACACTGGACGTCGGTCTCAATCTGGATCCGGCCGCGGTTCAAGAGCCGCAGAAGCTGACCGTCCACTTCACCCAAGCGGTGAAGGACCTCTCGAAATAGAGGATTTAGCTCGAGAACTCGACGATTTCGGGCTCAACTGGAGCCGGAACGCTGGACTTCAGCAACATACGCACGTCGAGCAGAAGGTCGGCGACCTCAGTGGTCGAGACAAGGTTTCGCCCGGACATGGTGAGCAATGCGTCGTCGATGATGCCGAGGGCCTCAACGATCACTTCTGCCTCACGTGTCTCAGTCATG
>CAYUOD010000128.1:0-1975 GCA_964446225.1 uncultured Acidimicrobiales bacterium
GCGGTACTTCGTGAGCCTCTTGAGCAGGTTCACGATCCCCGCATGATTGGATGGGTCGTTTCCAGCCACGATGAGGTGAGACCCCCGACCCGATTCGGGGGAGGCGATCGTGGGCGACGACGCTCCTTGGCCTTTTCCACGATTCTGTTTTGCCTGCCAGGCGCGCCCTTCCTGTATCAAGGTGAAGAACTGGGCCTCGAGGAAACCATCGTTCCCGAGGAGCATCGCGCTGACCCGGTAGGCGCTGAGATCTCGCACAGCCGCGATGGCTGCCGCACACCAATGCCGTGGAACTCAGGAACTGCGTTCGGCTTCTCATCGACTGAAGACACGTGGTTGCCTCAGACCGGTCGGGGGCTGGAGGACACCGTTGAGTATCAGCGGGCGGCTGATGACTCCTGGCTCCACAGATACAGCCGGTTATATTCGCTGCGCGCAGAAGAAGCCGATCTCCGGGCGGCTGAGATCGCCTGGTTGGACGACGGCGAAGGCGACGTGGTGCGCTTCGCAAGAGGTTCGCTGGTGGTCGTGGCAAATCTTGGAAATTCTGCGGATGCCGTCGGACTCGCTGGCGATGTCGTATTCTCAACTATCGGTCGAACAGGTGAGATGTCTGCCGATGCGCTGCTTGATCCCGAGGAGGCAGTGGTCTTACGGAGGTAGGTAATTGGAGAGTCGGCCATCCACGATCGAAGATGTCGCTGCACATGTAGGTGTGTCGGTAGCGACGGTGAGTCGCGCTCTTCATAATCTCCCGAACGTCGCTCCGGCTACACGTGAGCGTGTGCGCCGCGCCGCCGAGGAGCTTGAGTACCACCCGAATCCGTCCGCCGCGGCAATGCGCGCGGGACGTACGAACACGGTGGCTCTTGTGGTACCGATGTTGGACAGCTGGTATTTCTCTCAGGTCATGGCGGGTGCTGAGGCGGTCCTGTCCGAGGCTGGATACGACCTGTTGTTGTTCAAAGTTGACAGCGACGAGAGCCGGAAGCGGCTGCTGTCGGGTCCTCTTCTCAAGCGAGCCGACGGACTCATTCTGGTGGACATCAACATCCCCGAAGACGAGCGTGTTCGGCTACTCAAGGGCAGTCTGAAAATCGTCTCAGTCGGCATTGACTTGGAAGGCGCTTCTTCGGTCATGGTGGACGACTGCAGAATTGCCAAGGAAGCGGTCTTCCACTTGGTTGAACTGGGGCATCGCGATATTGCGATTATCGGTGGGGAAGTGTTTGTCGAGACGGCCAGAGCTGATACTCCGAAACAGCGTCGGCTCGGCTATGAGGCGGCGTTGGCCGAGAGCGGCATCGAACGTCGTCCGGAGTTTGAGGTCTTCGGAAACTTCTCAGTGGACGGTGGCGATGAGGCGATGACGACTCTGTTGAACCTGCCCAAGCGCCCGACGGCAGTGTTCGCTATCTCCGACGAGATGGCCTTCGGTGCGTTGAGGCAGCTGTTCTCAAGGGCCATGCGGGCTCCTCGCGACATGTCCATTGTGGGGGTCGACGATCACGAGTTTGCTGAGGTCGTCGGCCTCACCACATTTAGACAGGAAGTTGCGGACCATGGCGCGTCTGCGGCGCGATTGCTTCTTGAACGGCTCTCGGATTCGTCACTTGGCCCGGTTGTACACCAGGCAAAGACAGAGTTCATCGAACGGAGTTCGACTGCTCCGTTGTCAGCCAGAGCCTCAAGACGGTCGTCTTCGGTGCGGGCTGCGAAGTCCACTCCGTAAACGATTTCATATAAGTTTTGATTTCCTGGCTCGTATATGTAAACGTTTGTATCGAGTCAGCACGGAACCTGATCTGTGCGCTCTTATCGACACGCCTACGGCTGACAATGCAATCTACGAGGCCGTTGCACGAGGGGAAACCAATATGAAGCGCTCCTATGCGAAGCTTCTTACAGTGGTGTTTGCGTTCGCGTTAGTGGCTGCAGCTTGCGGCGACAGCGACGGAGACTCCAGCGAATCCGA
>CAYUOD010000128.1:2075-6993 GCA_964446225.1 uncultured Acidimicrobiales bacterium
GGCATTGAGTCCGGACCAGCAACTGGTTGGGTCTTCACTGACTGGACCGAGGAAATGGTTCTGCGCTTTGCAGGCGGAGACGTTTATGACCAGTGGGTCAACAACGAAATTCCGTTCGACGATCCTGCGATCGTCTCAGCCATGCAGCAGGTCATTGATCTTTGGAACACCGATGGTGCGGTATTCGCATCTGGCGGCTCCATTGCATCGACCTTCTTTGGCGATAACGGTCAGCCTCTCGTAGACGGTGACTGCCTCATGCACCGCCAGGCAAGCTTCTTCCCAGCCTTCATTCCTGAAGGCACTGCATACGCTGACGGCAGCGAAGGCGCTGTAGACGTGTTCTACTTCCCAGCCAACGAAGGCAGCCCGATTCTTGTTGCAGGCACAGTTGCTTCAGCATTCCGTGATGCACCTGAGGTTTGGGCGGTCATGGAGTACTTCTCAAGTGCTGAGTACGCAAACGCTCGCCAGGCAGCACAGACCGAGCGCAAGGGTGGAGGCCTTTCCGGCTTCTTGTCCGCAGCGAACGGTGTTGACCCGAGCCTCTACCAGGGTCTTGAGAGCTCATTCATCGAGATCATGTTGAATGCAGACGTTGCCCGTTTCGACGCATCGGACCTCATGCCGGCTGCTGTTGGTGCAGGCACATTCTGGAGCGAGGGTACGAGCATCGTAAACGGTGACGTAACCGTCGAAGAAGGAGCCGCCAGCATTCAAGCCAGCTGGCCAAGCGAGTAGTCAACCTAGGCCGGTGATCGGTTGAGAGGCGTCGGCAGGCTTGTCCTGTCGGCGCCTCTGGCCGATGTCGGCCATGTTGGAGACATCAAGGGCGGCCACCGTGTTGGTCGAGTAGCTTGGGGGCGATCACGAAGGGGAACGTGGAAACAGTCGAGGCAAAGGTCTCATCTAGCTCGCTGATCGGCAGAGTTGGTACGGGCATTATGTATGCCCTTATTGCCGCGTTTCTGCTCTGGCTCACTATCGCCTCGCCAGCCAAGATGCTCTTCACTGTCATCCGCGTCGCTCTCGCAGTGGGCATCAGCGCTCTGCTGTTCATCGCGGCAAATAAGCTGTTTGATCAAACCCAAAGGCGCTGGGGACTGTTCCAATCCGTGGTCGGCGTCGTGCTGGGAGGCGTGGTCGCCGGTTGGCTCTACGGAAACCGGTTATTGACGGACTTCGGTCTGAGCCGTGGCTGGGGTGGTCTCGTGTGGGTACTGCTCGGAGCAGTATCGGTAGGAGCCCTGCTCCTGGCCTTGTCCGAGGTGCGATCAGCCAGTGCCAGACTTGGTGTCGGTCTACTTGGAGGCGCAGTCGCTGGCGGACTTGTTGGTCTCTCCATAGTTGAGTCTCTGTGGCCAGCACTCGACTGGGCCACGGCGCTAGCGTACGGCGCAGCATTTGCACTGGTTTTTGCCGGTGCTGGAGCGCTTCGCGGTCACATCGGAAAAAAGTCGGGGGTCCCACTCAACTGGGGACTCGTGGGCCTCGCACTTGGCTGGACATTGGGATCCTGGGGCGGAGCGGACCTTGGCGCCGGAGAGCTCTACGAATCTGTCATCGCCGCTGGGATTACCGGTGCGGTCTTCGGACTTCGCTTGGGCCTCACGAGTTTTCTTGATGACAACGAACGGGTCGATGTAGGCAGCGATTCCCGCAAGTTCATCTTCTTGTTTCCCGCTCTGTTGTTCATCATGGGCGGCCTCATCATTCCCCTCATGCGAACCTTCTACCTGTCGCTGTATGACAGCAACACCGTGAATTTCGTTCGTCTGAGAAACTTCGTAGAGATCTTCACGAACGATTCCAGCTTTAACCTGTCGGGTTGGCCGAACCTGTTCACGTCCCGGCTGTTCTGGGCAGGCGTATTCGTTGTCGTCGCGGGAGCTCTCGGCGGCTTTATGGCTCGACGGAAGACTGGCACCGGATTTGAGTTGAGCTCCCCGTCCACATCGGCCATGGCTGCCGGTGCGCTGCTGGTCTCGTGGGCTGCGTTCTCAGTCCTGAGGGGCACGATTCTCAACAACCTCTGGTGGGTCGTCACCGTGACGGTCCTCGCTTCGGTAATCGGGCTCGCGATCGCCGAACTCGCAAACCGGGCGAAGTTCGAGAATGTCGCCAAATCATTGATCTTCATGCCGATGGCCATCTCCTTTATCGGGGCGGGCATCATCTGGCGTTTCATGTATCTCGCCCGTGACCCTTCGAAGCCGCAGACGGGGTTCATGAACTCGATCTGGGTATGGCTTGGCGAAGTCACGAACGACACCACGAGCAAGGCAGTGCTCGCGTTCGTTCTGACAGTAATCGTGATCGCGCTAATCTGGCTGGCGCTGAGGGCCATGAAAGTCAAAGCAAGTGGCGTGACCCTCGGGGCGTCAATCGCGGCAATACCGTTCGCGCTACTTCTCCTGAAGCTGTTGACCACTGGACTCGGTGGCTACACCATCACCGACGCGGGAGAGGTGAGGCCAGACACCATTCTGTTTCTCACCGAAGCACCGTTTAACAACATGTGGATCATGGTGATCCTGATCTGGATTCAGACCGGCTTCGCGATGGTCATCTTCTCGGCTGCGATCAAGGCCGTGCCCAACGAACTCATCGAGGCGGCGCGCATCGATGGGGCAACAGAAGCGCAGGTCTTCTGGACAGTTACCTTGCCTCAGATCGCGACGACCATTGGGGTTGTTGTGACCACGCTCGTTGTGCTGGTCATGAAGGTCTTCGATCTCGTGAAAGTCACGACCAACGGCAACTTTGACACTCAGGTGATCGCCAACGAGATGTGGCAGCGCGCATTTACTGAGCTGAACTTCGGTCTTGGCTCGGCTCTTGCCATCGTGCTCTTCCTGTCGGTGCTTCCGATCATGTACTACAACATCCGCCATATGCAGAAGTCAGAGTCATGACGCTCGCAAGTCCACCGACCGAGCAGCACTCATCCGGCGGACTCGGGTCGCGCACCTACGCTTTCCTGAAAGGCGTTCCCACCTGGCTGTTGTGGATGTTGGTCATCGTCTGGAGCATTCCGACGACGGGGCTGTTCGTCAGTTCGTTCCGCACACGCGACGACCAGCGTGCAAGCGGATGGTGGACAGTGTTCACCGACGGATTCGAGGGTCTCAGCCTGGACAACTACCGTGACGTGCTCGGAGCTGAGTCCACGGGTGGCTTGAAAGAAGCTCTTATCAACTCGTTCGCGATTGCGATTCCCGCGACGATTCTGCCGATTGCCTTCGCTGCGTTTGCTGCCTACGCCTTCGCTTGGATTGACTTCAGGGGCCGCAAGATCCTGTTCATAGCAACGGTCTCGTTGTTGGCTATTCCGAATCAAGTGGCGTTGATTCCACTGCTGCAAATGTTCTCTGGGGGAGCCCACTGGACTATTCCGGCCCTCGACAAGACGATCACCCTCTTCCCGGACCTGAGTCTCGCGGGAACTGCGACAGCGGTATGGCTGACCCATGCCGCTTTTGCGATGCCGTTCGCAATATTTCTGCTTCACAACTATATTTCGTCGCTGCCGCGCGATCTTTTTGAGGCCGCGCGTATCGACGGAGCAGATCACTTCACCATCTTCTGGCGCCTCGTCGTGCCGCTATCGGTGCCCGTGCTCGCCGCATTCGCGATCTTTCAGTTTCTCTGGACCTGGAACGACTATCTCATTGCGGTGACGATGATCGGAGCCGACGCGTCGGAGCTTCCGGCCACAGTGCGCATTGCCTCGCTCGCGGGTCAGTTCGGTCAGGCCGAGCACCTGCTTACCGCCGGTGCGTTTGTTCAGGCCGCGCTACCTATTGCGGTCTTCTTTGCCTTGCAGCGTTTCTTCGTGAACGGTCTACTCGCCGGTTCCGTCAAGGGATAGCGAGCGGTGAGCGTGCTAGATGAGCTCACTCAGATACACAGGTCGGGCTTCAGCGATGCTGACGTGGGCGGCTATGCCGACTGCGACAGACATCAGTCCGTCGTCCAGAGTGACTTCGGGCTGACCACCAGACAGCACTGCGGCAAGGAACAGTTCGTGTTCCTGGTAGGAGGAGCCGTGGTGGAGTCCCTGGTGGCCAGCAATATCGTCCACGACGTCGACCTCAACGGCGCCAATCCAGTGCTCACCCCTGCGGCCTGTGCGCAAGACGTTCTCGGGTATCAGTGCTTCGACTTTGCCCTTGTCGCCGACGACCGAGACCTCTTCCTGGTTATGGGTGGCCTCGGCGAACATGCACAGATCCAACAGGCCGCGGATGCCGTTCTCGTACTCGACGATGACGTAAGCATTATCCAGAATGTCACTTGTCTTGTTGGCGTATGTCTCGTCGAGGTGGTTGACGTCCTGACCACCAGACGCAATGACCCGGATCGGAGCAGAGTCCGCGATGAGGTTCATGAGATCGAAGAAATGACAACACTTCTCGACGAGGGTGCCGCCGGTGTTGGCGCTGAAACGGTTCCAGTTGTCAACCTTTTTCAGAAACGGGAAGCGATGCTCACGAATCGCGACCATGTGCACCTGACCGACACTGCTGCTGCGCACGGAGGTAATGAGGCGAGCGATGGGCGGCATGTAGCGGTACTCGAGGCCCATCCAAACGATGCCTTCCCGACGCTCCGCGAGCTCAATAACCGTCTGGCAATCCTGGATCGTGGTGCAGAGGGGTTTCTCAACGAGTACCGGCAGAGAGGTCGCGAGAACGTCCTTGAGTACCGCGGTGTGGGTCATATTCGGAGTTGCTATGACCAGGGCGTCGCAGTCTCCGCTTGCCAGCAGTGTCCGGTGGTCTATGTAGGAACTGATGTTGCCTGTCGCCGCCGCGCTCGCCGCATCTCTGGATTTCGCGTGAGGGTCAGCGATTGCCGTCACTCTCGCTCCGGTGAGAGCATTCAGATTATGAATGTGTTCGACACCCATCATTCC
>CAYUOD010000129.1:0-6982 GCA_964446225.1 uncultured Acidimicrobiales bacterium
AGAAGTATCCCGATACGGCCACCACCAGGTAGAACGCGACGATCCTGTTGAGCACACTCAGGTCACCCTGCTCGATGCCTCGATCTATGCCCGCCTTCAACAGCAGGGGGCCAGCGACCGTGGTGAGCGTCTGCGCGACGATGAGTACCGCCGTGATCACGACAGTTTTGCGGTAGGGACGAAGAAGTCCCCACGCACGCAACAACACCCGCTTGGTCGCATCCCGGTCGAGCTTGTCGCCCTCTTCAACGCCTCCTTGCAGCCAGCCCATTAGACGATCTCCTCGGCCGCCGCGAGCACTTCGCGGTAACGCTCAGAAGTTTGCAACAGGTATTCGTGGGAGCCCGTGGCGACCACCTTGCCCTCATCAACGAGAGCTACAGAGTCAGCCATGGCGATAGTCGCTGGCCGGTGCGCAATGACAATCATCGTGCGTCCCAGCGACGCCGTAGACAGGGCGTCGCGGATCTCGCGCTCCTTGGCCGGATCCACCGCCGACGTCGCGTCATCCAAAATCAGAACCTTGGGCTCGGCCAGAATCGCGCGCGCGATCGCGACACGCTGTCTTTGTCCACCCGAAAGAGCAAACCCGCGCTCGCCAATGAGCGTGTTGTAGCCCTGTCGCATCTCACAGATGAACTCATGCGCACCAGCCAGGCGGGCTGCACGAATGACCGATTCATCGCTGGCATCAGGCTGGGCGAAGGCGATGTTGTCTCTGACGGTCGCATCAAACAGAAACGTCTCCTCAAAGACAATGCCGATGGCCCTACGGAGTGCCTGAAGCTCGAGTTCTTCGACCGGCACACCGTCCAAGGTGATGCGCCCGCTGTCTATCTCGTAGAAACGAGGCAACAGCTGGGCCACGGTGGACTTACCTGAACCGGTTGCTCCGACGATTGCCACCGAACTGCCAGCCGGAATATCCAGACTGAAGTCGCTCAGCACCGCCGTGCCGTCTTCATAGGCAAAGTTCACGTTCTCGAACCGAACCGCACCGACCTGTTCCCGAGCAGGTGCGGTCACCGGGTTTGTCGGGCTTGTCACCTCAGGCGCCGTGCTCAGAATCTCGTCGATACGGATCGCAGAGACAGCGGCCCGCTGCGACCAGGCAATCACCATGCCCAACATGCGCAGCGGCTGGATGAGCATGAGCACATAGATGTTGATACTCACGAGCTCACCCAGGGTGATGTCTCCCGCGACGACCAGATGGCCGCCGTAGAGCAGCACCGCAACAAGTCCAATTCGTGGGGCCAGCTCGATTGCCGGCATGAGATTGCTGCGAATGCGAGCAGTCTCAAGCGTGTAGCCCAGCAGTTCGTTGGCTTCGGTTTCCAGGCGATCATGCTGCCGCTCTTCGGTCCCGAAACCCTTCACCACTCGAATACCTGCAACCGTCTCCTCCACCACGGTCGCAACATCAGCCGACTCACGCTGAACCGCCATGACCACCGGATGTAGTCGCCGGGAGAATGCCTGGCCCAGGATCGTCACAAAGGGAAGACCAGCGAGCGCTACGAGCCCCAGACCCAGGTGGGTGTTCAGCATGATGATGCCCGACACCAGAACCACGAGAGCGTTCCCCATGGTCACGGGCAGCATGACCACCAGATTCTGAATCTGCTGCAGATCAGTGTTCGCACGACTCATCAGATCGCCGGTCCGCGTGCGGTCGTGAAAAGCGAAATGCAGACGCTGGACGTGAGCGAAGATCCGGTCCCGTAGACGGCGTTCAACCTGACGGGCCGTGTAGAACGCCGTGTAACGCCGCGCGCCCGTCGCCGCGGCAGCGAAGCCACCAGCGATAAGCACCAGAATCGACCACTTCAGCAGTGACTCGCCGCCTTCGATCCCCCGGTCAATGCCAAGCTGCACCAGGCGAGGAACCGCCACCTTGCCGACCGTCCAAACGAGTGCAATGAGGAAGCCGATGAGGAGTCCGCCCCGCTCGCGCAAGAGCGTTTTGCGCAGCAGACTCCAGCCGGATGTATCGGTGCCGCTGCTCACTCAGCCAACAGCACAGGGGCAAGTCGACGCCAAGCCTCAATCGGAGGCCGGGCGAAATCGAGTTCGAGGACCTGCACACTCACATGGTCTGCGCCCGCGTCGAGATGAGCCTGGACCCGCGTGAGGCAGGCCTGCTCATCGCCCCAGACCACGATCGCGTCAACAACCTCATCGGTCGCAGCCTCAATGTCCTCTGCGGAATAGCCGAGGCGAATGAGATTGTTCGCGTAGTTCGGAAGTGTGAGATAAATACCGAGATGTAAGCGCGCAATCTCGCGTGCCTTCGTGGGATCGGTCTCAAGAATGACCATCTGCTCAGGGGCAAGCCAGGCATCGGCACCAAGCGCCTCTCTGGCAATGACCGTGTGCTCAGGGGGAACGAGGTAAGGATGGGCGCCAGCGGTCTGCTCGGCTGCCAGCTTGAGCATCTTGGGGCCCAGAGCGGCAATTACAACCTCTGGCTCCCGGGAGGGCATGGCCGCCCGGTACTTCGCTTTTTCCATTCGAGCCAAATACTCGACCATCTTGGAATAGGGCTTCGAGTAGTCGTGTTTCCTCAGGAACGCCACAAGCGTGTGGTGGCTCACACCCAGCCCAAGGAGAAAACGGTTGTCGAACGCCTCGTTCAACGAGAAGTTGAGCAGCTTCATCGACACTTCGTCACGGGCCCAGATGTTTGCTATCCCCGTCGCCACGTTGAGCTCGGAGGTGGCGCCCAACAGCAGCGCTGCTGCAATGAACGGGTCCCTACCCACAGTTTCGGGAATCCAGAGCCCCCGATATCCGAGATCCTCGATCTCAGCGGCGAACTCGCTCACCAGGCCCGCCTCACAGACGCCAAACGTCTGGGTCCAGAGACCGATCCTGCCCATATCTGATGTAGTCGTACTCATAGATTCTCACCCTATCCGTGGGTCGCTGCTTGCCACGAACCCACGCACAAGAACCGAACACCACCCGAAAAGAATGAACCAATGAGCACTCGCCTCAAAGTCCTGTCCGGAATCGCAATAGTCGTGCTCGGAATCGGTTTCGCTGGATTCTGGTTCGTCATACGCGACGACTCACCGCCCGCACCTGAGATCGATGCAGCCCTGGTAGAAACAGAAACCGGCGCTATTGACTCTCTCGACGGCGTATGGATCGTGACCGAGGACAGCATCGTTGGCTATCAGGTCAAGGAGGTCTTCACGGCTGGCCTGATCGAGAACACCGCCCGGGGACAGACGAACGCCGTCACCGGAGAAATCGTGATCGCCGGTACGACGATTGATGCGGCCGCCTTCACCGTCGACGTTGCCAGCATCAGCAGTGGCGAGAACAGACGAGACTCCCAGATGCGCGGGCGGATCATGGAAGTAGACCAGTTTCCCGAGGCCAGCTTCGCGCTCACAGAGCCCATCCAGCTAGAAGGAACACCCGTTGATCGCGAAGAGTTCACAGCCTTGGCCAGTGGCGAACTCACCATCCACGGGGTGACGCTACCCGTGACAGTCGACCTCACGGTGCTCGTCACCGGAGGCACCGTTCAGATTCTGGGCCGCATACCCATCCTGTTCTCCGACTATGAGATCAACAGCCCATCCAACACCGCTGTGAAGGTCGAAGACCTCGGCGCTCTCGAGTTCGTAATCCAAGCAGAGAAGACCTGACAGACCCCTAGAGTTGGGTCATGACAATGACGCAGCGCTCAACGATCGAGCTCCTTGAGCCACGACTCCGTGACGCGCTCCCGACCGCTGTCAGCTATGCCTCAATCCGTCTGGTGGACGAAGCAGCCGAGTATCTGTCAGTCAAGCAGGATCAGCTCGAACCGCTGCGAACAGACACTGACACCGGCGTGATGGTGTCAATCTGGGACGGCGGCGGACTCGGCTATGCCGCCACGAGCGACCTGACGCCCACTGGCCTTGCTGCGGCGGTCGACAAGGCGCGCCAATGGGCGGCCATCACCGCTGGCAACTCAGTACTGAGTGACCCACCGCTCGCTCACCCCAAAGGGACCTACTCGTCGCCCCTGGAAGTGTCATGGGACACGATGTCTCTGGCAGACCGGATCGAACTGCTGCAGCACCAGTCCAGGTTGCTCAGCGGCGACGAGCGCATCGTCGACTGGGAAGCTGGGCTGGCCCGGCGCGATGTCGACACGTTGCTGCTGACCTCTGGCGGCGGCCGAGTCGAGCAGAACTTCCGGTTCGTATATCCGAATCTGCGGGCAACGGCGAACGAGGGCTCGAACACCCAGACACGCACATTTGGCGGCCACGGGTACTGCGGTCAGGGCGGCGTGGAAGTTCTTGGACGGTTCGGCTTCGGAGACAGCGCCGCGAGAATCGCGGCTCAGGCAGTCGAGCTTCTGGAGGCACCGAACTGTCCCTCGGGCACGATGGATGTGCTGCTTGCGCCAGACCAGATGGTGCTGCAGATTCATGAATCCATTGGTCATCCGCTCGAGTTGGACCGCATTCTTGGCGACGAGCGCAACTACGCGGGCACCACCTTCGTCAAGCCGGAGATGTTCGGCACCTATCAGTACGGGTCTGACCTGCTCAACGTGACGTTCGACCCCACCGTGCCAGGACAACTCGCCAGCTACGGCTTCGATGACGATGGCTCACCGGCGCAGAAGCAGCATCTCATCGAGAATGGCATCCTGATGCGTCCACTCGGAGGAGCCGTCTCGCAGAAGCGATCCGGCCTGCCCGGCGTGGCGAACGCCCGGGCCCAGAGCTGGAATCGTCCGCCAATCGACCGCATGGCCAATCTCAATGTCGAGCCCGGCGAGTCGACCGAGGCCGAACTCATCTCGCAGATCGAGCGCGGCGTCTACTTCCACACGAACAACTCCTGGTCGATTGATGACAGCCGTAACAAGTTTCAGTTCGCATCTGAATACGGGCAGCTCATCGAGGACGGTGAGATAACGGGCGTCGTTCGGAACCCTTGCTACCGGGGAATATCGGCCACCTTCTGGCGTAATCTGAAAGGCGTAGGAGATCGCGACAGCGTTGTCGTCATGGGCACGCCAAACTGCGGCAAAGGTGAACTCAACCAGGTGATTGGCACGGGACATGCCTCACCCGTGTGCCTCTTCGCAGACGTTGAGGTCTTCGGAGGTGAGTCATGAGTCAGACCTACTTCCACGAGATCACCAATCACGCAATCGATCAGATCACCAGTAGCGAAGTCCTGCTCGCCAGCGTTGGCGGCGAAACGTCAGACTTCATCCGGTTCAACAACGGAGCTGTTCGTCAGGCCGGGTCCGTCACCCAGCAGCGGCTCACCCTCACGCTCATTGACGGCGCCAAGCAGACCAGCGGACGGCTGCAACTTGCCGCTGACCGCGAACTGGACAACGCCCGGGTGACGCGCCTTCTGGCCCAACTCAGAGATCAACTGCGCTTCGTCTCTGCTGATCCCTACGTCGCCTACAACAGTTCTGATTCGACCTCTCAGGACATAGTCGCTGGCTCGGTGCCAGCCGTAGGCGACGTGCTACAGGGCATCGGTGATGCGAGCGACGGTCGAGACATGGTCGGAATCTACGCAGCTGGCGACACGTTCGGCGGATTCGCATCCTCGTTGGGACAGCGCAACTGGTATCAGCGCTCGACGTTCAACCTCGACTGGAGCTTCTATCTTCGTGACGACAAGGCCGTGAAGAATCTGTACGCCGGCATGGACTGGTCTGAGCAGGCATTCCAGCGCAAGGTCGACGAGTCTGCGTTTCACCTTGGCGTGCTGAACCGCAAGCCCATCGATCTCAGCCCGGGGGCGTTCCGTTCCTACCTCGCACCTGCGGCGGTAGGCGAGATCATGGACCTGTTGGCGTGGAGCTCCTTTGGACTGCAGAGCCACGAAACCAAACAATCGCCGCTTCTGCGCATGGTCACCGATGGCCAAAACCTGGCAGCAGAGGTATCCATCAGCGAACACACCTCCGCCGGTGTGGCGCCAAACTTCGGTTCCTCTGGTTTCGCTCGCCCCGACAAAGTCGAGCTCATCGTGAACGGCAGCCACGCCGGCACGTTGGTGTCCGCTAGGTCCTCCCGCCGCTACGGGGTCGAGACGAACGGCGCCAACAGCAGCGAAAGTCCCGAATCCCTCGCGATCAACCCTGGCTCGCTCACAACCGAGAATGTGTTGAGCGAACTGGGCACCGGGATCTACCTCGGCAACCTCTGGTACACGAACTACTCCGACCGTTCGGCCTGTCGCACAACGGGCCTCACCCGGTTCGCGAGCTTCTGGGTCGAGGGAGGCGAAATCGTCGCGCCGATCAACGTCATGCGCTTCGACGACACCATCTACAACCTGCTGGGCGACGAACTTGTCGGACTTACCAACGAGACGGAGATGATGCTGGATCCGTCGTCCTACGGTGAGCGCTCCACGACCAGCCTCAACGTGCCCGGTGCCCTCGTCGCCGAGATGAAGTTCACGCTCTAGTCGATGCGACGAAGTTCGTTTCGGTAGCGCAGGGTGCGGTCCACGTAGACGGCCGCGGAGTCCCTGAGCATCTCCTGAGACACCGAGTCGGGGCGGATCTTCGCCGGGACCCCGAGAGCCATCGCGCCAGAGGGCACAACCATGTCGTTCGGTACGAGTGCGCCCGCTCCCACGAGAGCGCCGCTACTGACCACAGCCCGATGCAACACCACGGAGTTGGAACCCACGAGCGCACCGTCTTCGATCGTGCAGGCCTCAAGGTGGGCGAGATGCCCGATCACACAGTCGTTGCCAACGATGGTCGTTCGCTCTGCAGTGGTGTGCAGCACAGATCCGTCCTGAATGGATGTGCGCTCGCCGACCACGATTCGCTCAAGCTCATCGCCACGAATAACCGCATGCGGCCAAACCGAACTGTTGGCGCCGATCCGCACCGCGCCGATGATCGTGCACTGGGGGTGAATGAACGCAGTGGGATGGATTTCCGGCTCGATGTCGCCAAGTGCATAGATCGCCATGCAGG
>CAYUOD010000130.1:0-6969 GCA_964446225.1 uncultured Acidimicrobiales bacterium
CGGGATTCTCAACGCGCAGCTGCTTCGCCAAGATGCCAGCCCGTTCCGCCGCACCTGGTGAGAGATTCTGCACGAACACGTCGGCGCCTCGTACGAGACGGTCAAACGTGAGTCGATCCTCGGGATCCTTGAGATCCAGTTCGATGCTCTGCTTCGCGCGGTTACACCAGACGAAAAAGGCAGAAGTGCCGTCCATCGCCGAGTCATAAGCACGGGAGAAATCACCCTCGCCCGGACGTTCAATCTTCAACACCTGAGCGCCAAGATCGGCAAGCTGCCGTGTGGCAAACGGCGCTGACACCGCCTGCTCTAGAGCGACAACGATGACGCCATCCAAAGGGGCGCTCACTCCTTGGAGTCCTTCGGAATGAATCCACCGCGTGTCTGGGGCAAGCGCATATCGAGAATGCGCGCAGCCACCACTGTTCGCAGGATCTGTGCAGTGCCACCGCCGATAGTGAACATGCGCACGTCGCGGTACATACGCTCTAGTGGATTGCGGCGACTGTATCCAGCGGCACCGAACATCTGCAGTGCGTGATTGACGACCTCGATGGAGGCCTCAGCCGTGTAGATCTTCGCCTGTGCAGCAAGGGTCGCATCTGGAAACGGAGAGTTGTTCGCTCCCCTGGACTCGGCGGCTCTGTAAGTGAGGCTCCGAGCCGCTTCGATCTTCACCGACATGTCAGCAAGCATCCACTGCACACCCTGAAACTCTGCAATGGGACGCTCGAACTGTTCACGTTCCTTCACGAAATCGAGCGCAAGCTCATAAGCCCCGGCTGCAATCCCGAGCCCCACGGTTCCAGCACCGACCCGCTGGGCGTTGTAGGCGTTCATGAGATCGCCAAAGCCGCGGCGGAATCCCGACGGTGGCGTCAGGACCATGTCCGCCTCCACGACCATGTCCTCGAAAATGACTTCCATCTCTGGGATTGCACGCAGGCCCATGGTCGGTTCTCGACGACCAAAGCTCAGCCCGGGTGTCTCGTCTCGAATCGCAAGGAAACCACCAATGCCCTCTTCGTTGCCCGCTTCGTCAAAAACGCGGGCGAAGATGAGATGCAACTTCGAAACGGTGCCGCCGGTGATCCAGTGCTTCTTGCCGTTCAGCACGTAGCTGTTGCCTCGACGGTCGGCTCTGGTCGTCATCTGAGAAGCAGAACTCCCGGCACCCGGCTCGGTAATGCAGATCGCAGGCTTGTCACCGCCCAGCACCAGGTCAGCTGCCAACTTTCTCTGGGAGTCGGTGCCATAGGCCAACACCGCCGAAATGGCACCCATGTTGCACTCGACGGCGATGCGGCCCGTCACACCACAGACCTTGGCCATCTCTTCGACCACGAGCACCGCGTCGAGGATCGAAAGGCCAGCACCACCCAACTCAGCAGGCACGGTCATGCCCGTGAAGCCGGCGTCGCAGAGCGCCTCAACGTTGTCCCAGGGATACTGTTCGGACTCATCGATTGCCGCGGCCCGAGGAGCTATGACTTCTGCGGCGAGTTCACGCGCCCTGAGTTGGATGTCTGTCTGCTCCTTGGTGAGCTGCCAGTTCATGTGGTCTCCAAAGAGTTGAGTGTCAGGGAGAGGATCTGTCTTTGTGCTTCGCTGCCGCCGATCCGGTGCGACTCACTGCCAATGGAATTGAGTAGGCGGCGGGCCGTACCGGGATCACTTTCGACCAGTCGGATCGCTTCCGTCAACGGAGCGACAACGGTGCGGAAGATCTCGCCATTCTCTGAGGGATCATCAGCGTGGGACGGTGTAACGCCAGCGAAAAACGCGGCTGCTTCGCCGTGTTGGGGCCGACGCGAGAATGCGAGCGCCGCGTGGAGGTCCAGGAAACCGGTCGTATGTCGCTCAGGCAACTCGGCGTATGCGTCAGCGACGCCGTCCCACCGATCACCTACGTTCACGCCCAGCAATTCCAAGCGCCACAGCATCGACGACAGGTCGCTGTACTGGAACGCAGTCGTGACCGTGGCTGCGAGCTGGTCATAGATGTCGAGGACTTCGTCGTACTCTTCGTCGACCATAAGCCGCAGCGTCAGGTGCCACCAGACATGAACTGACAGCACAAACTGAGCTGACCAGGTGGCCTGGCGGCTGCGCAGCAGGTCGAGCGCCGCCACTTGATTGTTCGTGCTTTCGTACACGTGAGCCAGGGCATGGAGGGCCCAAAGGTCGAGCGGATCACGGTCCAGCGCGCGCCAACCAATCTCTTCGGCCTGCTCGTAGCGCCCGCATTCCTCAAGAGCGAAGCAGTGTTGGCCTGCAATGAACGCCCAGTTGGGATGCTGCTCAGACCAGTTTCCCAGCGCCGCGGTACTGGCCCGCAAACGGCGTTCGTTGTCAGCAACGTGGAGGTAAATCTCGTGGGCAAACCGAACCGCAGCCAGATCATGAGAATCTGTCGCGATCTCCTCCCAGCACTCACCAGCGCGGGTGAAGTCGCCCGCGACGAGGTGCTGTACTGCCTCGAGGTGCGCGAGTTCGCGAGGCGTAGAGGCACGGGATACTGCCAGCTCAAGCTCGTCACGCACGACGCCGAAAGTAGGCGGCTTGCCGGCGATCGTTCGATAGGCAATACAGAACAGCAGACCAAGCACAAACTCATCGTCGTCGCTGTTGGCCCCAGCCAGCCGGGCAAAGGGATCGCCTTGAAAATGCAACAGGTCGATCCACGCGTCGTTCCACGCGGCCACAGAAGCGGGACTATTGGCCGCTACCGGCTCACCCCAGGTATCCAGCGCGCTCACAGTGCTACCTCCAGATGTTCAATAGCGTTCACGAAGTTCGACTCGACAAACTCGGGAACGCCGACCCCAGCAAAACGGAGATCCCTCTCAAGGATCTCAGCAATCAGCTCGGCGAGTTCAAGACGGGCGAGAGACGCCCCCAGGCAGAAGTGGGCACCCCCGCCACCGAACGCTGCGTGGGGCGGGACCTGCGGCCTGTCTGCTCTGAACTCCAGAGGCCCCGGGAACTCTTCTGCGTCGAAGTTGGCTGAGGCGTACCACATGACGACCTTGTCGCCCGGGAGTAGATCCGTCCCGCCCAGCGTCGTCGGCTTGGTCACCGTGCGGCGAAAGTAGAGGATCGGCGACGAGTAGCGGATAACTTCCTCGGTCACCGGCCCCAGCAGAGAACGATCCTCACGCACCTCATCAAAGACCTCGGGAAACTGCTGAAAGTGCAGCACCAGGTGAGTCATCGCAGACCGGGTCGTCTCGTTCCCGGCGAAGATCATGAGCCGGAAGAAGTTTGCGAACTCCTCCTCGGTGAGGCGTCCACCATCCACCTCAGCCGCTAGCAACCTGGTCACCAGATCGTCTGCGGGTTCGTTGCGCCGTCGGTCAGCAAGTTGCGCTGCGTACTGCGACATGCCGAAAGCGGCTGGGCTGTTGAACGGAAGTAACCGCAGGTCAGTGCTGTTGCCGTAGGCGTCGGGTTGAAGCGAGGTCTTGCCAGTGCCGGCCACCAGGTGATCGGAAAGCTCGATCATGTAGTCATGGTCCGCCTCCGGCACACCCATGAGGTCACAAATGACTCCAATGGGTATCGGCTTGGCCACCTTGGCCACCCAGTCGCCCCCGCCGCTGGACTCAACGTCGTCCAGCGCACGCCGCACGCGTAGCCGAATCGCCGCCCGATAATCCTGCACGTGACGAGGCGTGAATGCCGAGCTCACGATGCGCCGCAAGCGCGTGTGAATCGGCGGATCCATGTCGATCATGGAAGCGCGGGCAGCCAGGGCGTCGGCGTCTATGTCGTAGATCTGGATATGGCCGGCCGCCGAAGAGTAAGCCGTTGTGTCGCGGCTTACCGTGACGAGGTCAGCGTGCCGGGTAACCGAGTAGAAGCCCGCACCTGTCTCTGCTGTACCTTCGGTCCACGCGAGGCCAGGAGTCGCTCGCAGCTCTGCGAAACCAGCTTGGGGAATACCCCCAGCGAAGGTCGCTGGATCATGGAGATCAATTCTGGCTGCAGCCTGGTCCATGGTCAACCCACCACAAACGGATCTCTGGTGGCGCCGTCAAGCTCCACCCAGACCGTCTTCGTCTGGAGAAATCCGTCGAGTGCCTCCACGCCGTTGTCCTTGCCGTAGCCGGATTGTTTGAAGCCACCAAACGGTGCCATGTAACTCACATTTCGATAGGTGTTGATCCAAACGGTGCCGACCCGTAGAGCTCTGGCCATGCGGTGCGCCCGCCGGATGTCGTTCGTCCACACACCTGCGGCCAAGCCGTAGTCGGAGTCGTTCGCCAAGCCGACCACCTCATCTTCGTCGCTGAACGTCATCACCGCGAGCACCGGCCCAAAGACCTCTTCTCGCACGATCGAAGTCTTGTTGGTCACGTCGGTGAGTACGGTTGGGCGCACGAAACGTCCACCCAGTTCGGGGTCTACGATGCCGCCAGCGGCGACGGTCGCGCCCTCGTCGCGTGCCTGCTGGATCATCGTGATAATACGGTCCCGCTGCGCGTCGGAAGCAGCAGGGCCCATCTCGGTGGCAACATCCGCAGGGTCACCCATCACCAACTCGTCCGCTCGGGCCACCACGCGACCAATCACCTCAGCGGCGATGTCCTCGTGGATGTAGGCCCGTGAGCCAGCCACACAAGTCTGGCCACTAGCAGCGAAGATTCCAGCCAGTAGACCGTTGGTTGCGGCTTCGGGATCGGCGTCCGCGAAAATGATCTGCGGAGACTTGCCGCCCAATTCAAGCACCGTGGGAGTGAGATTCTCTGCGGCGGCACGGGCCACATGACGAGCGGTTCCGCCGCCTCCGGTGAAGGTGAGCTTGTCGATACCGGAATGGGCGGTGACGGCCGCGCCGACCTCTGCGCCGCCGGTCACGACATTGATCACGCCCGGCGGGAAGCCAGCCTGCGTGGCTCGCTCGGCGAGAAGCAGAGCGGTCACGGGAGTCAGATCAGACGGCTTGGCCACAACCGTGCAGCCCGCGGCCAGTAGCGGCGCCAGCTTCCAGGTGAGTAGCGCCAGAGGCGAGTTCCAGGGCACGATCGCGCCGACAACACCAACCGGCACACGCTCGGTATACACAAGAAACTGAGGCGAGGGGCTGGGTATCTGCTGACCGACGATCTTGTCGGCTAAGCCGGCAAAATAGTCGAAGTAGCTTTCGAGACTCTTAGCCTGGGCCGTTGTCTCGCGAATGATCTTGCCGTTGTCGCGTGTCTCCACAACAGCCAACTCTTCTGCGTCCTCCAGAAGCAGCGCGCCAAGTTTGCGCATAAGGCCTGCCCGCTCACGGGCTGCCATGGTCGCCCAAGGGCCGTCCTCGAACGCCGCCCGGGCCGCCCTGACCGCGTCGTCAACCGCAGCCGCATCGTCTGCCACCTCTGCCCAGGTCTCGCCGTTGAACGGGTTCACCGTGGGCATCCGCACGCCCGTAGGAGGCGCTACATAGCCACCGTTGATCCAGTTGTCGTAGGTCTGCACAGCTAGCCTTCGCCGCCGTCAGGCACGATCGAAATCGCCCCCCCGGGACAACTGTCGATGACCTTCTCAGCTCGATTCAACGGCAGCATCCCGCTGCCGATAACCACCGAAACTGCCGTGTCGTCGTCGATGAGGAACGTGTCTTCTTCGAGCATCTCGCACTGACCGATGCCAATGCAGAGATCGTCATCTACGGCTACCCGAACCAAATTCTCGTTCATGCGGACTCCAATCCAAGCTCAACTGACAACACACCATGCACGAAATTGGACGGTGCCCTCACAGGTTCCCCACGTCGCGTGAGCGTCATGTCCCGCCTCGACATCTCCTGCAGCAGGACCACGACCTCCATGCGCGCACGAAAGGCACCAAGGCAAGCGTGTGGACCTCCGCCGCCGAACGCAAAGTGCGGATTCTCCACCCGACCGACATCAAAGGAATAGGGATCAGCGAAGACCTGCTCGTCGCGGTTCGCTGAGGCGTACCACATCACCACTTTTTCACCGGCGGCGATTCGTGTGCCAGCGACCACTGTGTCCTCGCGGGCAGTTCGCCTCATGTGCAGAACAGGCGTGGACCAGCGCAGAATCTCCTCGGCTGCTGTATCCACCAGCGAGTCGTCCTCAAGCACCCGCTTCCATTGCGCGGGATGGTCAGCGAGCGCAATAGCGCCATGGGAAATAGCGGTTCGTGTGGTCTCGTTGCCCGCAAACACAAGCAAATGGAAGAGATTCCGGTACTCATCGCCGGTGAGGCGGTCACCGTCTTCCTCGGCCTGCACAAGCCGAGTGACGAGATCGTCCTGGGGCTGCTCTCGACGCAGCGCGCCAAGGCGTTCGCCGTACTCAAAGAGTGCGTGGCTCGCAGGACTATTGAACGGGAGCAGGCGCAACTCAGTTGTGTTGCCGAACGCGTTAGCGGGAATGGACTGCGTGTCTCCTGTGCCCTCAACCAGATAATTGGAGAGCTGCACCAGATAGGCGGCATCATCCAGCGGCACGCCAAGCATGGCGAGGATGACCTTGATCGGCAGCGGGGCCGCGACCATCTCGACCCAGTCGCCTCCGCCAGACGCGACGAACTCGTCGAGCAGTTCAGCCGCTATCTCACGGACAAGATCCTCCCAAAGGCGAATGTTCTTCGGAGTGAACGAGTTCGCTATCAGCCGACGAAGACGGGTGTGGTCGGGTGCGTCGGTGTCGATCAGTGACCTACGCGCTTCGAGCGCATCCGCCTCAAGGTCCCAGAGGTTCGTGTGGCCAATGGCAGACGAATGGATAGCCGCGTTCTTAGACACGTCCTTCACGTCACCGTGACGGGTCACCGCCCAAAAGCCAGAGTCCCCATAGGGATGCCACAGCAGCCCCGGGGTCGCACGGATCTCTGCAAAACGCTCGTGGGGAATGCCGCTGAGATAGAGCGTCGAGTCAGCGATATCTGGGGCAATGTGACGTTGAAAGGTCTCCATGGTCAGCTGTGCTCGATGAAGCGAGCCCTCTCCCA